>CAZTVP010000095.1:0-6042 GCA_964616995.1 uncultured Comamonadaceae bacterium | reverse complement strand
GCTCATTGGTGTTTTTGAGATTAACCGTGACTTGGTTCTTTAGAATGGCACTAAGAATAAAGAATAGGAGAAGTCCAATTATCAGAATCATTAAAAAGTAACTCAGCCAAGAAGGTATTCCAAATCCACTGCTACCAGATGAATTCCATGAACTATTATTTCGTTCCCTTTTCTCTGATTTATCTGCTCCTTCAAAATCTTCGTAAGGCTTACTTTCTCCATCAGAATCATTGGTCTCCACAGGTTTGAGGTCAGGTCTTTTCTCAAAATAATCTACACCTTCTACCGCATCAGACCAAGCGTCAACGTTAAGTGGGTCTTTCTGAGCGGTGCAAATTCTGGAAATACACATTAGGCATACGACAAGAACGAAAAACGATATGTTTCTAAATAGACTCATATTCGTTTATGCCAGTTTTTTGATTCGCGTCATAAGCGCATCTGCGGTTAACATCTCATGTCTAGAATGTTTTAGAAAGTAATAGCACGCGGTGCAAAGAACATGAGTAACCAACAGAACTATCAGGCTGGCCCCGTAAAAGACACAATCAGCTATAAATTCTGATGTCAAATAATTATCAAAAAGCAGATAATAAACACTTCGTAAAACTTGTGCGTTAACTATCCAGATAAAAACGGTGAGTGAAGCACATAGCCCACCTAAAAAAAGATAAGAGGCATACATAGATCCCAGACTATTCTGAAGGGTTTGTCCCGAGAATGTTAGTTTAAATCCTCTACTATTCATGGCCAAAAATGAAAAGACAGGATATCCTAAAATCAAGAGGGCCCAAAAACTTTTATGGAAAAATGGAAGAAAGAATAAACCGGCTAAAATTAGTTTGTAAATACTTAGACTTTGTAAAATCCCTACGGTGGTAATTCTTCTACTTACCATTATAGAACTCAATAAAACGAAGCCTGATAAAATGAGATAGAATTTACCCCCCTCTACTTGAAGCCAACTGAAAAATGTGGCGTCTAACCTATCGAATTGTAAGTCTTCGGTGGCTAAAAAATCTAATTCTTTAACAGTGATTACTCCCAGTATTGCACAGCTAACCAGAGAAATAAATAATATGGCTGGATACTTAAATAAGGAGGTGAAAGACATCCTCACTAAGTCTGGAATGGAATAAATTGTTTCCAGGTCAAAGCCAAGTTCTATTCCCGTTTCAGCAGGAATAGCGTCATGAATTTCATCTCTATGCTTAGAAGCTACCAGACGAGGATACCACCCGAAATAAAAAAGAATAAATAAAAGTGAAACTAAGATTACCGCTAATCTAATGGCTGGATGAGCTCCCGTATCTCTGGTTAGAAAGCTTTCAATAAAACCAGCTATGATGAAAAGTGGGATAGTACCCAGAAAAATCGTTAAACCACGTTGACCTGAGATTTTGAAAGCTTGAAGTCTAGAATAGCTTTCAGTAAAAATAAGTCCTCTTCCCATGGTTAATCCTGCTGCCCCAGCTATAATGATAGCAGATATTTCTATAGTTCCATGCTGCCAGATGGTAAGAAAAGACTCCCAGAATAATCCTTCTTTAATGAAGAAATACTGAAAGGCGCCTACCATTATTCCATTATAAACCAATACGAAAACAGAGCCGATAGCAGCCAGCACCCCAAAGACGAAAGTGATAAAAGCCACCCTAATATTATTCATAGTAATAGAAGCAAATCCATTCATGGCATTAAACTCCTTGTAAACGGCCATAGGATCACCTTTTTCTATGTTGGCTTCAGTCATTTCTACATAGCTGTCTCCTAAAATTACTCTAGCAAACTCTGGTTCGTAAATACTACTAACTATTCCGAGCGTAACTGCCGCGGCAAAAATGATGAATGAAATGGTAAATAATCTTCTAGCTCTGAATACCTCCAAAGGAAGAGTGACCGACCAAAACTTCAAAAATTTACTCCATGGAGTGCGCTGATTTTTATAAATCTGAGCCAATAAAACTTGAGAAACACCATCTAAGTACTTTCTCACCATCCGATTAGGATAGTGAGTTCTGGCATAGGCTAAATCGTCTGTAACTTGAACGAATAGTTTAGAGGTTCTTTCAGGATTTTTTCGGTCAAGTTTAAGGTCTTCCTCAAAGTTTTTCCACTTCTTCTCGCTTTGTTTTATAAATTGGCTCTCTTTCACAAATGGTGATAAATAAGTGTGGGAAAATACCAATAATATCCGATGAAAAAAATCCAAATTGACACTACTCAGAATGTAACCGTTCAGTATCAGTTGGCTACTACTTCTGAACGGATGTTAGCATTTGTTATAGACTTAATTGTGCTTGTGGTTTCTGCTTGGATAATAGGATTAATATTCTTTTCTACTGCTACCTTACTAGGGGAGGTTTTTCTCTATTTGCTATTAGCTATTTATAGTCCAGTTCTAGAAACTTTTAACAATGGTCAAACTCTAGGTAAAATGGCACTTAACCTTAAGGTGGTTAAAATAAATGGAGAACAAGCCAGAGCCTTCGACTACATAAGTAGATGGAGCACTAAAGGAATAGAAGTATATTTTACTGCAGGGAGTTTAGCGGGATTAGTTTCGTATTTTTCTCCGAATGGTCAGCGTATAGGTGACATCTTAGCTAATACTATAGTTATCAAACAAGAAAAAATAGGAAGGCTCAAGCTAAACCGAGTTACAGATCTATCTAAATACAAAGATTATGAAGCTAAATACCCTCAAGTTCTTCAACTTTCAGAAGAAGAGGTGGTTTTAATCCATGAAACACTTAACCGCTCTAGGAAATATAATAATCCAGGTCATAGAGAAGCTGTAAGAGAATTGGTTCAAATCTTAGCCAGTAAATTATCTGTGCCTAAGGTCAGTAACCAACAGGAATTCTTAAAACAGTTAATTAAAGATTACGTGATTCTGACTAGGTAAAGTATTCTATCTTTACGCGCTTTATTTACAGAGTCATCTAATGAAAAATATCTTATTTCTAAGTGCCCTGCTTGTGTCTTGGGCAGCTTTCAGTCAGGAAAATACGAATATGAACAAGTTCCGCCAGTTAGGTCAGGAACTGCCTACTCCTAACGCATACAGAACCGCTAGTGGAGCTCCGGGAAATGCCTACTGGCAGCAGCAGGCTGATTATGTAATGGAAATAGAACTAGATGATGAAAAGCAGATTCTAAGAGGAAATGAAACTATAACGTACACTAATAATTCTCCGGATAATTTAGAATACTTATGGTTACAGCTTGACCAAAACATGAGAGCTAAAACCTCAGATACTTATAAAATCAGACAATCTAGAATAGACGAGAATTTCGATTTAGGAAGTATTAAGGGTTTAGAACCTTGGTTTGAAGGTGGTTTTAATATAGAGTCAGTAACTGATGCTAGCGGAAATAAGCTAGACTACACTATCAATAAAACCATGATGAGAATAGATCCTCCTAAAAATTTAAAATCAGGAGGTTCGTTCACTTTTAAAATCAAGTGGTGGTATAACATTAACGACCGTATGAAAGTAGGAGGTAGAAGTGGTTACGAGTATTTCTCAGAAGATGGAAACTACCTTTATACTATAGCACAGTTCTTCCCTAGAATGTGTGTTTATTCAGATGTAGAAGGTTGGCAGAATAAGCAGTTCTTAGGTAGAGGAGAATTTGCACTTCCGTTTGGTGATTACAAGGTTTCTATTACGGTTCCTTCAGACCATGTAGTGGCTTCTACTGGTGAGCTTAAAAATGCTAAAAGTGTACTCTCAGCTGCGCAAAGAAAGCGTTTAGAAAAAGCTAAAACTGCAGAAGAACCTGTAATGATAGTTACCCAAGAAGAAGCTGAGGAAGCAGAAAAAGGAAAGGAAAAAGGAAAAAAGACATGGGTATTCGAAGCGGAGAATGTGAGAGATTTTGGATTTGCCAGTTCTAGAAAATTCATCTGGGATGCTATGGGAGTTCAAGTAGGAGACAAGAGACCTATGGCTATGAGCTTTTACCCTAAAGAAGGGAATCCACTTTGGGAGCAGTTCTCCACTAGAGCTGTAGTTCAAACGCTTAAGACTTATTCTAAATTCACCGTAGATTATCCATATCCTGTAGCTATTTCAGTTAATGCTAAATCTATAGGAATGGAATATCCTATGATATGCTTTAATTATGGAAGACCAGAGAAAGATGGAACCTATACCGCCAGACTCAAGCACGGAATGATAAGTGTAATCATACACGAAGTAGGACATAATTTCTTTCCTATGATTATTAATTCAGACGAAAGACAGTGGACATGGATGGATGAAGGATTAAACACCTTTGTTCAGTTCTTAACGGAGAAAGAATTTGATAAAAATTACCCATCCAGAAGAGGTCCAGCCAGAAATATTACTGCCTACATGGGAGGAGATAAGAGCAGGATTTCCCCAATCATGACCAACTCTGAAAGTATTTATCAGTTCGGAAATAACGCTTATGGAAAACCAGCTACTGCGTTAAACATCCTTAGGGAAACAGTTATGGGAAGAGAACTCTTTGACCATGCGTTTAAGACATACTGTGAGAGATGGGCTTTTAAACACCCTTCACCAGCTGATTTATTCAGAACTATGGAAGATGCTTCAGCAGTAGACTTAGACTGGTATTGGAGAGGATGGTTCTATACGAACGACCATGTGGACATAGCTATGAAAGATGTAAAATATGTTCCTGTAGGAAACGGAAATGTAGAAGAAGATATGGCTGCCAATGCTGCCAAAGCCGATGCCGAGCCTAGGGACATTACACAAATCAGAAACGAAGAAGAAGGATGGAAGTCACTAGTGGAAACTGACCCTAAAGCAGTAGATTTCTACACGAATTATGACGAGAACACAGTAACTAAAGCTGATAAAGATGCTGCTCAAAATGCACTAGCTAACCTATCGGATGAAGAAAAAGCACTACTTGAAGAGGATATTCATTTGTATGAAATAAGCTTTGAAAATATAGGAGGCTTAGTAATGCCACTCATCATTCAATTTGAGTATGAAGATGGAACTTCAGAAATCAGAAGAATACCAGCAGAAATCTGGAAGATGGATGATGAAACAGTTACTAAAGTGTTTAAAACGAACAAGCCTGCGGTTTCTATAGCGCTAGATCCATATTTAGAAACTGCCGATACAGATACTTCTAATAACCATTGGCCGAGTAAAGCTGAAAGTTCAGAGTTTAAAGTATTCAAGTATAACGCTTCTGGAAACCCTATGCAGAAAAGTCTGAGAAAGTAGCATTTAGCTATGACATCTTTGGTGAAGTCAAAAGCAACTATTTGGACTCAATAATTGTTCTATCTTTATACGCTAAACCTTCACCATGAATCAACTGTACCGTAAAATTATGGTATTTCTCCTGAGTGTTATTTGCACCGCAGGAGTGGCTCAAATTACAGTAGATAATACTGTAACTCCTCTAGATGCTATGCAAACGCTCCTAGGAGAAAACGTTACCATTAGTGATCTAAACTATGAAGGACAAGGATCACAGATAGGAACATTTGATTGTATAGACTGTGGATTAGACTTTAATAACGGAATCATAATCTCTACAGGAGATGTGGCTAATGCAGAAGGTCCTAACTCTGGTGGAGGAACGGGAACCGATATGTTTTTAGGTCCTGTAGATAATGAAGATTTAGACATTATCTCACCTACTGTAGGCGACTATCATGATGTAGCTATACTAGAATTTGACTTTGTAGCATTAGGAGACTCCGTGTGGTTCGATTATATCTGGGCGTCAGAAGAGTATCACTTTTATACTGTAGAATCTGGACCATTTGATGTTTTTGCCTTATTAATTAGTGGACCAGATATAAATGGTCCTTTTTCAGATAATGCAGAAAACATAGCCATAGTTCCTGGAACCGGTGAAGGTGTTTCTAATATTTCCATAAATAACGGCCAAAATGATGACGGACCATGTGTAAACTGTGAGTATCTGGTTAGTAATGGGGAAGGTCTTCCAGGCGAACCACAAACAGATGATGAAACAGTAGTAGAATATGATGCATATACCACTGGTCTGACAGCATCT
>CAZTVP010000094.1:2478-7829 GCA_964616995.1 uncultured Comamonadaceae bacterium | reverse complement strand
CTGCTAAAGACAGCTACTTAAACTGCCGTTTAGATAAATTATTAAAAAGGAGAATCGAACGCTGAAAAGTCGATTCCCTCTAGGTCTTTTTGGCTTAAGATAAGCTCTGGATAGGAATCTTCCAGTTTTGCAACGCTATGAATGGAAATAGTCCTGTCAGATTCAGGATGGTAGAGTTCAGAACATTTATACTGGAAGTGGGTGTCATCTTCTAACACTAAAAATCCGTGGGCTATTCCTTCAGGAATAAATAAAGAAGTGAATTCTGATTCATTTAGCTCTACGCTTCCAAGTTTACCATAGGTAGGAGATGCTTTTCTAAGGTCTAAGAAAAAGTCGATTACTCTCCCCTTAGTTACTCTTATCAGTTTAGACTGACCGTGTGGAGGAACTTGAAAATGAAGTCCTCTAAACACATTTTTCTTAGAAATGGAACAGTTATCTTGACGGAAATTAACGTTCAATCCTGTGTGTTCTGAGAATGTTTTCTCGTTAAAACTCTCGTAGAATTCTCCTCTATGGTCTTTAAATACCTGATGTTCTAGAAGAAGAACATCTTTAATATCGAGCTCAGATACTTTCAAACTGTGAGTAGAATTAGTTCGGATTACTGAAGATAGAATAGACCAGAAGTAAACTACTCATTAGACTTATAACTGGAGTTAAATCTCTTAGGGCTTCTCTGGCTATTTGAGCTGTAGGTTCCACATAAACTATGTCATTGGCTTGTACTACAGTGTTGGCATATTGAATTCCTTCTATAGTGCTGAGGTCAAGAAGGTAAACTTTGATTTCACCTTTTTCTCTTCGAATTAGTTTTACCTTCTTAGCTTTTCCTCTTTCAGATATCCCTCCTGCCATAGCCAGTACTTCTATAACACTGGTATTATTGTTAGTTAATGAGACGGTACGAGCAGCTCCTCCAGATCCTGGGAATACTATTACTCGGTTATTGGTCACTTCTATCTGTAGAAAGGGAAAGTTGTAATACTTTTCGTACATAGAGGAAAGTGAATCCTGCGCTTCTGGAACGGTGAGACCTGTGATATTCACTAATCCAATGGATGGAAGCTCCACTAAGCTATCTGGTCTTACGAGGTAATTCAAAGAAAAAGTAAGGTTATTAACTGCATTATTCTGACTTCGGTTTAATTCAAGCAGTTGGATACCTTTATTCGTAAAGAGTCTAAAATTTAAAATGTCATTAGGAGAGATGCGATACTCAGACTGAGCAGATGCTATAAGTTCGTCATACTCATAATCTGTAGGTGTTCTGAACATGAGTTCACTATTAATAGTGCATGAACTCAATAATGAGATGGCTAGAACAAAAAGGAAAAAATCTCTCATCAATGCTGTTTTATAAAAAACCAAAGGTAAAGCTAATTGACTAAAAGGAGAGGGATAAGTTTGAGGGTTCTCACAAATATTGAGATAAATTTAAGCGTAAACCTTCAAGCATGACTAAAATCCAACTTAGGCAGGTTAATCTAAATGATATAGATATCCTTCTTACCATAGAAAATGATGAAACGGCATGGAAATTTTCTGAGAATAATCGGATTTACTCAAGAGATGAAATCACGCAATTTGTCAAGAGTGATCATAGCTTAGAAAAGTATGGTCAGCTGAGGTTTATGGTTCAAATGAAAGAGACCAATACGGTCGTGGGCTGTATGGATTTATTTGACCACAATACTGAATGTAGGCGAGCAGGAGTGGGTGTGTATGTGTTGCCAGATTTTAGAGGTCAACATATAGGAAGTAGTTCAGTTCAAGAACTGATGGACATAGCTCAGGAAAAATTTAATATTCGTCTATTTTACTGTTCTATTCATGAGGAGAATATTACCAGTATAAAGCTATTCGAAAATTGTGGTTTTAAATTGACCGGAAAAAGGGAGAAGTGGACTACTAGTTTAACAGGAAAGAAATGGGCTGATGTCCATCTGTATCAAAAGGAACGAGGGTAATTATTCAAACCAATACTGGAGCTTTTCCACTAGCAAATCAGCATCTAGAGGTTTAGGAATAAAATCATCCATTCCCTTGTCTATGAATTGTTCTTCTTTACTCACTACAGACGTAGCCGTCATGGCTATGATAACGGGCTGGTCATTTTTACTCAGTGATTTTCTAATCATATCTGTGCATTCATAACCATCTACGTTAGGCATTTGAATATCCATAAGGACTAAATCAAATAACTCTGACTTAATGAGGTCTATGGCCTCTTGTCCATCTTCAGCAGTGGCAGCAGGAAGACCTATTAAGTCAAGAGACTTTAACGCTACCGCTCTGTTTATAGCGTTATCTTCTACTACTAAAATTTTTAATTTTTGCTTAGGTCTGTAGGCTTCACGCGTAGTTTTAGGTTTACCTTCTTTCTTATAAGTTAATTCATCTATTGTCCTAGTGTCTATAACTCTTTCAGCTATGCTTGTAAAGTAAAAAGTAGTTCCTCTTCCTAATGAACTTTTCACCCAAATTTGACCATTTAGCAAGCCAACTAGCTTTTTACAAATAGAGAGTCCTAAGCCAGTTCCGCCATACTTCCTAGAAGTAGAATTATCTGCTTGAGTGAAGCTATCGAATATAGAATCTATTTTATCTGAAGGTATTCCTATTCCCGTGTCTTCCACAGAAAACATAAGTTCTACGTGCTTACCTTCATTACTTTTTACTGAGATTTCTAAGTTGATGTGTCCTTGTTCAGTGAATTTCACTGCATTTCCCATCAGGTTAGTGATGATCTGTCTCAGTTTAAGCTGGTCTGTACGAATGGTTTTAGGAACATTATCATTAATCTTTTGAGAAAGAGTTAGCCCTTTCGATAAAGCCGTAGGCGAAATGATTTTGAACACGTCATCTACTAGGTTGGCTATGTTGAACTCAACTTCTTCCACCGTGTCTTTTCCGCTCTCAAGCTTACTAAAATCAAGAATTTCATTAATGATGTCTAGCAGGTTCTGGGCGCTATCTTTAATAGACTGAGCTGCCTCATGCTGTTCAGTATTCAGTTTAGTTTTAGTGAGAATATGAGAAAGTCCTATTACTCCGTTTAATGGAGTTCTGATCTCATGACTCATATTTGCTAAAAACTCTGATTTAGTCTTGTCTAATTTTTCTAGCTGTTCATTTTTACGTTTCAGCTTTTCTCGGTTTTCAGAAAGTTTATTTAATGCCGGTCTGAAAACAAGGAATATTTCTAGAAATAAAACAAGTACCATTACAGCTGACAGTATCAGCTCGAGATTTTTGAGTAAGTTGATTTTAGCCGTGTTTTCTTGCTCGAAAAGGAACACTACTTCATTCATAAGTTTGGCGTAAGCCTCTGAGCTCATGAAGAATTCATCTTTTTGGAATTCGGCTTTACCTACTAGATTCTTGATTTCTGCTTCTACTTGATTTAAGTGAGTTAGAGCACTAGTCATTAACTCGGTGGTTTCTTCAGAGTTAATACCATCTAAATTGTAACTCTGATTACCGTAAAGTAGGGTGTTGTGTCTATCCACAAGTTTGCGGATGTCTTTTTTAATCTTTAGCTCAGTACTTTTAGTGGGTTGACCATTATTTTTTTGGTCTAAGAACTGATAAGAAAGCTTACCTAAGTTGGAAGTTACAGCTGATTGTTGACTGGCAAGTGAGATTTTGTTCCCATCATTCTCTTGGTTTTTAAGATGGGTTCGGATAATAACTTGAGAAACCACAGTAAGAACTAACACTGTAGTTACGAATAAAATGTAATATCTTCTATAATCCTTATTCACCAATTTTCTAATTGGGTACAATTGAGTGCAATTTAAGGAGTTATGATTGAGGTTAGGGTTTTTACACTTGTACTTTTTCTCTATAATCTACAAGAGCCTGCTTCAGTTTGTCCATCATTATAGGTTTGCTAACGAAATCACTCATCCCAGCTTCCTCACACATAATCATGTCCTCTTTAAACGCATTAGCCGTCATGGCTATTATATATGGACGTCCAAATCCGTCAGGGTCACTTAATATTTTCGTGGTAGCTTCTAATCCGTCCATTTCAGGCATCTGTACATCCATGAAAATTAGGTCGTAATCTTTTTGTTTACAAGCGTCTAGCGCTAGTTTACCATTCTCTACTACATCTATGGCTCCTCCTAGACCTTTAAGAATTAGTGAAGCTACTTCTTGATTGATAGGGTTGTCCTCTGCAAGTAATATGTTAAGTCCTTTCAGAAGCTCTTCATCTTTAATGGATTGGTTTTCTTTCTTAGTAGCTATTTCATTATGGATGAATTCTGAAGTCTTTATGGTAAAAGTGAAGGTAGAACCTTCGTTTATTTCGCTAGATACCCATATATTTCCACCTAGTAGATGCACTAGTTTATGACAAATAGCTAGTCCTAAACCTGTTCCTCCATATTTTCTAGTGGTACTAGAATCTGTTTGAGTAAAGGATTCGAAGACTGCGCTTAGCTTATCAGAAGGTATTCCTATTCCAGTGTCACTGACTTTAAATTCTAGGTAGAAGTTATTTTTTTCTCTAGCTCTAGCTCTCATGTTAATGTGAACAGAACCATTATCTGTGAATTTAAGTGCATTAGATATGAGGTTGGTTAGTATTTGTTTAATCTTAGTAGGGTCAGAGATAATGGCATCTGGAGTATCGGCTTCTATTTTACTTGTTAGCGTAACATTCTTTTGCTCCGCACCTGAACTCATTAAATCCATCACCTCACTGACAGTTTCTTTCAGTGAGAATGGAATTTCTTCAATAGTCATTTTTCCTGACTCAGCTTTACTGAAATCAAGTACTTCATTTATGATGGTAAGAAGATTCTTACTACTTTTTTGAATGGTATTTACATATCTAGATTGGTCTTCATCTAAATAGGTGTTAGACAGAATATTGGCCATTCCTATCACTCCATTCATAGGAGTTCTTATCTCATGACTCATGGTAGCCAAGAATGATGATTTAGCCACTGCAGCAGATTCTGCTTGCTCTTTAGCCTTTACTAATTCTCTTTCGGCAACTTTTCTAGAGGTAATGTCTGAAACTCTGTAAACTAAGTATTCCTGCCCATGTTTTTTAATTAAACTAATAGACACAAATGCCTCGAACTCTGTTTTATCCTGCTTTACAAGGGTTATTTCATCATTCCAGAATTTATTTTCTAAAATTTGTTGTACACCTTTAGCGTCTTCTTCTTCTGTTAGGTGGTACTTTCTTAAGATGCTGAAATTCTTGTACTCTAATTCTTCAGCTCTATATCCGAACATGTAAAGAGCCACTGAGTTAGTCTCGAAGATATCTCCTTCAAAATTTGTAATTAAAATTCCTTCTTCTGTTTTAGAAACTATGGTTCTTA
>CAZTVP010000094.1:0-2468 GCA_964616995.1 uncultured Comamonadaceae bacterium | reverse complement strand
ACTTTAATCTCTGTTCGAAGCTATCTTTTGTCCTAAGAACTACAAAAAGAAGAATAGCTAAAATGGACAAAGAGCCTGATAAAATTATTCTTGTAATAAGCAGGATATCTGGATTAACTAATACACCAATAATTCCAGCCGAACATACAAGTATTAGATAATTGCTAGCAGTCCTGATTCTTCCACAGCTAATACTAATGGCTTGAATAGCTATGATAAGAGAAATAAAATGATAAGAACTAAAATCATTTAAGTAATTAGAGATAAGTACCTGAAAAGTAAAGATATAAAAGCTAACTAAGCTGATGGATTTAATTACTTTCCTATCTATATCTAAAAAAGTAGCAGAAAATGCCAGTCCACCTACGAATAGAGCTATAACTCTATCGACCACCAGTTCATTGGAATCTTTAATCAAAAAAAGGAATACAAAACCATATAAGAGAATGGAGAATATCTCTAATAGATTCATGAGCCTGTAGTACTTAATGGCATCTCTGGAAGTACTATCTTTGGCTATCATACCTAAAGCAGTCATGGAAAGCGTTAATTGTTTTCATTCTTTAATACGGGTTAATTTCATTAAGGTTTTGTTGGCTGTGACATTCTTGTTTGTTTTTGAACATTGCACCGCAGGAGATTCTGTTTCAGATTCATTAAAAATGAAAAGAAGTAGAATCATATCTCTCTCCTCAGCAGGAGTTATAAGTGCAGGTAGTTACATAGCACTTTCAGAAATTTGGTACAGTGATTTTGATAAAACTGACTTTCATTTTTTTAATGACTTAAACGAATGGAATGGAATGGACAAACTCGGACATGTTACTACCGCCTATAATTTATCAGATTACAGTTCTCGAGTTTTTCGTAGATGTGGATGGCAGGAAAAATCAGCTTTAATAGGAAGTGCATTTGGTTTCACTTATACTAGCGCCCTGGAGTTTTTAGATGCGTATAGTGCTGAGTGGGGATTCAGCGTTTACGACTTAGGAGCTAACTTTTTAGGTTCAAGCTCTTTTTATCTTCAGGATAAACTTAATGGAGCTCAGATGGCACGTTGGAAATGGAGTTATTCAGATTCTGGATTAAGTAGTATTAATCCTGGCTTACTAGGGAGTACTACTTCTGAAAGGATGCTGAAAGACTATAATGGTCAAACTTACTGGCTAAGCATAGACCTTTTCAAACTTAATTCGGCTCAGGAAAGGTGGATTTCTGTTAGTCTAGGACATAGTATTCATGACTTTACTCGTGCACAGAGAGGTTTAATTTCAGAACCTTTTCAGCCTAGCTCTCAGTGGTTAGTGTCCTTTGATGTTAACTGGGATAAGGTTCCATTGAGAAACAAGCATCTTAAGAATGTATTAAAGGTTTTAAACTTCATTAAACTACCTTTTCCTGCGGTGCAATGGGCAAACGGCTCAGGAATAACGTTTCATCCCATATATTTTTAGACAAAGCTTAGAAATAACGCAGTAGTTTTCGCTAAACTTGTTACCGAATTTTATTAAGAAAAATGGCACCAGAAGAAGAATTTAAGAAGCATATACAGGAAGGATATACCTTCAAAAAAGACTTTATAACGCTAGGCGGAGCTATGCTGAACGGAGAGTGCCAGCCAGAATCTCATGTAAAGTTAGCGCTCAAAACCCTGAACAGACACGGACTCATAGCAGGAGCCACAGGAACAGGTAAAACCAAAACGTTACAAGTCTTAGCTGAACAGATGAGCTTGAAAGGAATCCCCACATTCCTTATGGATTTAAAAGGGGACTTAAGTGGATTAGCCCAGCCTGGAGCTTTAAATGACCACATTACTTGGAGGCATGGTGTTATAGGAGAATTACCTTACTCTCCTGAGGCTTTGCCTATAGAAATAATGAGTATTTCTGAGCAGGATGGGGTGAGGTTAAGGGCTACTATATCGGAATTTGGACCCGTTTTAGTTTCTAAAATTTTAGGGCTGAATGATACACAGAGCGGTATAATGGCCATCATCTTTAAATACTGTGATGATCAAAAGATGCCTCTTATAGACCTGAAAGACCTAAAAAAGATTCTTCAGTTTATAAGAGAGGAAGGGAGAAAGGAAATAGAGGATACTTACGGAAGAGTCTCTCCAGCTTCAGTTTCTACTATCATGAGAAAAATAGTAGAGATAGAAGGTCAGGGTGCTGACAAGTTCTTTGGAGAAAAGTCTTTTGATGTCAATGACCTAGTTCGAACAAATAAAGATGGAAGAGGAATAATAAATATCATTAGACTAGATGATATTCAGGATAAGCCTAAGATGTTTAGCACATTCATGCTGAGCCTACTGGCAGAAATCTATTCTACTTTCCCTGAACAAGGAGATGATGATCAGCCCAAGCTGTGTTTGTTTATAGATGAAGCACATCTTATTTTTAAAAATGCTTCTTCAGCTCTGCTAGACCAGATAGAAAGTATTATTAAACTCATAAGGTCTA
>CAZTVP010000093.1:0-7843 GCA_964616995.1 uncultured Comamonadaceae bacterium | reverse complement strand
CTAGAGTTTACCGAGGATTAAAAACGGTCTAAACGGTAAACTTTTTACAGGATCTTTCGTACAAAATCGAAGTTAGAAATACTTTAATAATTCGTTGTTGAAATCGTTCGTATTCAATGGGAATACAGAGGTTTAAATTTCGTTACTTCGTTAGAGTTAACGCCCTATCAAATGAAAGAACTATTAAAAATATCCAGTTTGGTCTTAGCCATCTCTGTCTTATACAGCTGTGGTAAAACTAAAAAGGATGAATCTGAAGAAAAAGTCACTGAAAAAGAAGTCTCTCCAGAAACTATATCTAGCGGTGGAAATGTAATAAAGTTACGGAACGAGCTTTTTAGTATTCCATCTCCGATTCAAACTGCAATTCTGATTAGACAGCAGGGTTTACCATTTAAACCAGAAGCTGTGGCAGGTCTTGAGAATGTAGATTCGTATTTAACCAAGTATAAAAAGGCATTAAATTTAGGTGTGCTTGGTTCTGATTTAGCCTATCTGTCTAATTATAATGAGGCTAAAAAAAGTCTAAATTATTTAGCTAAGATCGAGGATTTAGCTGAGCAGTTAGATATTAAGGCTAACATAGATCCTTCCATAATCAAACGTTTTAATGATAATATCAATACCCCAGACTCTCTAAACGTTTTGAACGCTGAGTTTTATAAGAGCGCTGAAAGGTATCTTAAAGACAACCTACAGAATGAGGTAGCAGCTTTAGTTTTGACAGGAGGGTGGGTTGAGTCTTTATACTTTGCTACGCAAAACTCAGACAATGCATTCCTAAGAACAAGAGTAGGAGAACAAAAGAGTTCTGTAGGAAACATAGTTAGCATTATGGAAGCATTTGATGATGATTTAGGCAAGAACATAGCTAAAGAACTCAGAGGGCTTAAGTCTGCCTTCGATAAATTAGAAAATAATTACGTTTACGAAAAACCTATTACAGATAAGGATGCTAAAAAGACATACATAAAAAGTAAGTCGAGCGTAGAAGTAAATGATCAGCAGTTAGAAAGTATAAAAGTTTCAGTACAAAGAATAAGAGCACTAATTATATCATAAATAGGAAACCATGAGAATATTTAAGTTTACTATACTAATGAGCTTCCTAGCAGTTTGTGGGAAAGCACCTGCACAGTGTGATACTGAAGCCGCATTTTGTGACAGATATTTTGACAATTCGTTTATTTCAGATGGTCAGGAGTATCGAGCCTTATTACACAGTGACCAAGAAGCTGAATTTGAAACCACCTTATTCGGAGGAAATGAATACAGAATGGTATCATGTAGCGGAGAAACAGCAGGAGAATTAATTTTCACTTTAAAAGATCAAGAAGGAAATATTCTATTTAACAGTACTGAATTTGGAAATACTCCGTACTGGGATTTTAATGTAGAAAATACTATAAACGTTACCATAAATGCACGATTAGATAACACTAAAAAAGATTCTGGCTGCGCTGTAATCCTGATAGGATTCAAGCAGTAAACATGTATTAGTAATAGAATAAGATTGAAAACGGCTAAACGAGAGTTTAGCCGTTTTTTTATGTCTAGACATGCCAGTGACTGCTTTAAAATAAATGTTATTCTAAATAGTAACCTAGCACGTTTAGCTTTCGTATAGTCATACTCATGCAGGTATAGTCTGCAGGTGTATTTTTTACTAAATCAATGAGTACAGGAGTTCTTCAAGCATTAATGCAGTTATTCGCTATCATAGCCAAAAGCGGTGATAATGATGGTATGAAGAATAACGGGAGAGATGTAATAGCCATCTTCTTAAGACAGCAGCTTAACAGGGATTTAGTTAAAAAATTTCTAATGGACTATGACAAGTTCGTATCAGAACAGCAGTCTAAAACCAATTCTAGAAAAGGTAAAAAGAAAAGAACTAGTCTTAACTCGGTTAAGATTCTAAAGATCTGCACTCAGATAAACGAAGAACTAGCACAGAAGGAAAAAGTATTTGTACTTCTTAGATTACTTGAATTCATTAAAGAATCTCACGAAGAAGAGCAGATAAGAGAATTCATAGAAACAGTAAGTGATACATTTAACATATCACGTCAGATTTTTGAAGATCTTAAATCTTTAGTTCAGTCAAGTGGTTCTGAAATCATAGACAAAGAGAATTTTATCTACGCATGTAGTGATGAGGAATGGGAGTTCAGTTTTGCGAAGCAGATAGAAAAATCAGGATTAAAAGGACGCCTAGTCTTTTATAGAATAGAAGATCAAAATATGTTTCTACTCAAGGAATTCGGGACAGATGATCTTACACTAAATGGACAGGTGCTCACGAGCACTAACATTCACGTATTTAATCAAGGAGCCAGTATAAGAAGTTCTAAGATTAGTCCTGTATACTATAGTGATGTAATAGGCAAAAGTATAGAAGGTGAATCTACTACAAACATAGAATTTAAAGCTGAAAATATCAGCTACTATTTCAAAGGAAGTAAGCAGGCGCTTCACCAGTTAAATCTAATAGAGAAGTCTGGTAATTTAATAGGTATAATGGGAGGTAGTGGTTCAGGTAAATCCACACTTCTTAACGTTCTAAACGGTAATTACAAACCTACTTTCGGTTCTGTAAGGATAAATGGAATAGACATTCATCTGAGACCTGAGGAAATAGAAGGAGTAATAGGGCATATAGCTCAGGATGATTTACTGATAGAGGAACTCACGGTTTATGAAAACCTTTATTTCAATGCTGAGTTATGCTTTAAAGATGATTCTCCAGAAGAATTAGAAAGAAAAACATTAGACACGCTTAATTCACTAGGCTTATTAGAAGCTAAGGATTTAAGAGTAGGTTCTCCACTGGATAAAACCATATCTGGAGGACAAAGAAAAAGATTAAACATAGCACTGGAGCTTATTAGAGAACCGTCAGTACTATTCGTAGATGAACCTACTTCAGGTCTTTCTAGTAGAGATTCTGAGAATATCATGGATTTACTTAAAGAGCTGACTCTTAAAGGTAAGCTTGTATTCGTGGTAATCCACCAGCCTTCATCTGCCATATTTAAGATGTTTGATAAACTCTTCTTACTAGACCAAGGAGGATATCCTATCTACTACGGAAATCCAGTGGAGAGTATTATCTATTTCAAGAGATTAGTAAACCACGCTAACTTAGATGAAAGTGAATGTAACCGCTGTGGTAATGTAAATCCAGAGCAGATTTTTAACATCATAGAATCTAAGGTAGTAGATGAATATGGAATGCTCACAGAGCACCGGAAGATAAGCCCTAAAGAGTGGAATAACTTCTTTAACGTAATCATAGGAAACCATATTAAAGATGATGAAGGAGTAGCAGAAGCTCCAGAGAGTACTTTTAAAATTCCATCACTTTGGAAACAGTTCAAGGTATTTTTAAAGCGAGATGTGCTAAGCAAGCTTGCCAATACGCAGTACATAATGGTGAACTTCTTAGAAGCTCCCGCTTTAGCTCTGGTACTATCGTTCTTCATTAAGTTTTTCCAGCCTAAAGAGTCAGAGCAGACAGCTTACATCTTTAGAGAAAGTGAAAACCTTCCTCAGTTTCTTTTTATATCAGTAATAGTAGCCTTGTTCTTAGGGTTAACTGTTAGTGCAGAAGAAATTATCCGAGACCAAAAAATACTCAAAAGAGAAAAATTCCTGAATTTGAGTAGAGGCAGTTATCTGCTTAGTAAGATTGGAATCATGTTCTTTATCAGTGCTGTGCAAGCCTTAACTTACGTTCTGGTAGGAAACTTAGTACTTGAGATAAAAGGAATGTGGCTAGAATACTGGTTAGTTTTATTCAGTACTAGTTGTTTCGCTAATCTTTTAGGACTTAATATATCCGCTAGTTTTAATAGCGCTAAGGTGATTTACATCATCATACCTATTCTAATTATTCCTCAGTTACTTTTTAGTGGAGTTATAGTGAAATTCGATAAGCTGTATCCGTTATTCTCATCTCAGAGCGAGGTGCCGTTTATAGGAAACGTTATGGCCAGCAGGTGGGCGTATGAAGCTTTGGCAGTCCATCAGTTTACAGATAATAAATTCCACCGGGAATTTTATGAATTCGAGAAGGATAAGAAGTACTATATCTGGAAGAAAGACTACTGGCTGAAAGAGCTTACAAATAAACTAAACAGATGTAAAAAATCTATGCAAACTCAAGATGGCGAAGACTTGTCGTATGAGCTTAGTGTAATTAAAAACGAACTTGAAAAGGAGAAAGCTATAGTTCCAGGTTTGGCTATTTCCACTGCGGAGATAAATGCTCAGATTTCTCCAGAAAAATTAGCTGAGATAGAAACCACTCTACGAGACTTGAAGGATTTCTACCTGAGAAAGTATTCAGCAGCTAACATTAAGAAAGAGAATAAGTTAGCAGAGTTAATGGAAGGGCCTGGAGGTAAAGAAGCTTACTTAGCACTTAGAGATGAGTACAGTAATCTTAGCTTAGAAGATTTCGTTACGAACAGTAATGACCTGAATCCAATAGTTGAGTATAATAACGAATTAATTCAGAAGGTAAATCCTATTTACCTAACGCCTACTAAAGGCTTTTTTGATGCGCATTTTTATTCGCCCACTAAGAACTTCTTTGGAATACAAATCAGCACTTTCGCAGCTAATAACCTTGTAATATGGTTGATGGTGGTGCTGTTATCTGTACTGCTCTTCTTTGATGGATTAAGAAGGGTGCTAGAATTCAGCTCTGAAAAAACAGAACAGCTAAAGAAAAGGCTGCCTAGGCTAAAATTAAGAAGAGTTTAAATTTCCTCTACTTCTATCATTTTAAAAGGAATGTCTATGATAGCATCATAATCTTCTCCAGCTTCTAGCATATCTTCATCATCCTCTTCATAGTACCAGTTAATAGCTACTGGATTACTAATTCTTTCTAGCTTTTTAAAGACATCTAAAAGACATTTACTACTGCTTGTATTAAAGTATTCTAGCTGAACATTTAATACTGTTTCAGCACCTGCATTAGATGAATAATTCTCTATCCAATCTATAAGCGGTTTATAAAACTCTATAGAATTTTCAGGAATAGACCTTCCTTTCAGTAATAATTCTCCTGACTCTGCATTGAACTCTACAGTAGGAGTTTTAGGGGTTCCTTCTAATTTAATACTTTCCATCATTGATTAATTTTCACATTAAGACTGAAGAATGAATAGTTGTCATTAAATGGTATGAATCCATACTCTAATGGTTCTCCAGATTTTCGGCCTATGTCTATTAGGCCTAATCCAGCTCCACCAGCTTCACTAAACTTTCCTTCAGTTAATACGGTTTTATATAATTCTTTTAATCCTTGTTTATCCAAAGAGTTAATTTCTTCTAGCTTAGATTTAAAGCTATCTACCTTTACATCATCTATTAGATTACCCGTGACTATAGAATAACCTTCCACATTTTTAGCTATCATCACTACTACAGACATGTCTGTATTCTCATCCTTATTAAGGTCAGCGTTATGGTGATACAGGTTTTGAAGACATTCTACCAGAATGTTAAATACCTTCTTTTTTACCTTAGGAGTTTCGTTTTTAAACTCCATTTTCTTTTCTATCAGTGAAGTGATAGCAGCCACCAGATCATCATTAATAGCGCCTTTAAAGGAGAGGAGGACGTTATTCTTCTCCATATCTGAATAAAAATCAAATATGTTAAACTGGTCAGACAATGGTTTCTAATTTTTCGTAAAACAAATCTATTTTGGAAGCCTTGCGTGTAGTCCATTGGCTTAATTAGTTATAAACATAGATATAAGGATTTCGGGTTACTCTTAGATAGACCAGTAAATTTGTCATATGAATGATGAAAAGGAATGGTTCGAGAGCTGGTTTGACACTAAATGGTACCACATTTTATATAAGAATAGAGATTATGAAGAGGCGGAGCGGTTTCTTCGAAATTTAATGAACTTTCTTAGCCTAGAAAAGGATTCTCTTCTTCTGGATGCCGCGTGCGGTGCAGGCAGACACTCTAAGTTTCTCAATTCTCTTGGGTATGAAGTCCACGGGTTCGACTTAAGTGCTAACAGCATAGCACAGGCTAAAGCACTTGAAAATGACAAACTTCATTTTTCAGTTCAAGACCTAAGAACCTTTAGATTGGAAAGAAAATTTGACGGTATTTTCAGCTTCTTCACCAGCTTAGGGTATTTTAAAACACAGGAAGAGAGTCAAGCAGTAATAGATAATTTCTCCCGCCATTTAGATTCCAATGGAGTGCTAGTGCTAGATTTTATGAATGCGGATAAAGTCATAAAAAGTTTAGTCCCTGAAGAGGAAAAAGAAGTAGATGGAATTTCATTTCACATAAATAGGAGAGTAGAAAACCAAAAAATAATCAAGCGTATAGCATTTGAAGCAGAAGGAAAATCCTACCAGTTCGAAGAGAAAGTTAGTGCTTTCAGCATAGAGGATTTTAAAACCATGCTCTCCCAAAGTGGCTTAGAGATAAAACATGCGTTTGGTGATTATGATTTAAATACTTTTGCGCAGCTCTCAAGTCCTAGGCTCATCCTAGTAGCTAGTAAGGCCAAATAAAAAGCTCGAATGGAACTATTTCTCTTGATTCTTATACCGCTAAGCGCTGGAGTGGTTGGTTTTCTTATAAAGGAAATGTCCAATCGTGTGTTCAAGCTCCTTTTAGCTTTAAGTGGTGCATTCGTGCTAGGTATGTGTTTTCTTCACCTTCTTCCACACGCCTATCAGCAGTCGGTAAGTACAGTTCAGAACGGAAGCATTTGGCTTGGTGTGTTTATTCTGGTGGGCTTTTTGATTCAGATTGGTTTGGACTGGTTAACTGGAGGAATAGAGCATGGGCACGCACATCATAATCATGAACAGACCAAGTTTCCAATAGGCTTACTTATAGGATTGTGTATTCATGCTTTTATAGAAGGTATGCCACTCTTTGCACATAGTCATGAGCATAGTCATTTGCTTGTGAGCGTGTTAGTTCATAAGTTCCCTGTAGCACTCATTTTGGTATTGGTGTTCAAGAGTTATGGTTTGGGTATGGGTAAATCTTGGTTTTATTTGATTCTGTTTACCGTAATGGCTCCATTAGGCATGCTGGTGAGCGAACTGTTTTCTTCTGCGGTGCAAAATGTAGCCGAAGTCATGAATTACATCACTGCTATAGTGATAGGAGTACTGCTTCACATTAGTACTACCATACTTTTTGAGGCGGGAGAAAACCATAAATACAACGCTACCAAATTAGGGATGATAGTCCTTGGGTTTGTTCTTTCGTTTATCGTGAGCGTGTAATTAAAAGAGGTTTTTAGTTCATTAATCGATTGAAGTATTTGTTTTATCGAATAAAAAGAGCTATCTTTACAAGACCTAACCAAATTTTAATTAACTATGGACTCGTACAAGAAAAAAGTGAAGAATGAGAAAGTAGAGTTTCTCTTCATCAAGAAAAAGACTAAGAACAAGGTGCTCATCTTTGCTCACTACCTAAATTAATTCGGAGCTTTATTAGTAACCCTCATATCTGTTTCTCGTAGAAGTTAGGCAACTAACGCTTAACTAAAAATGAAAAACTGCCGCATTCAAATCAATACTAAGAAGATAGAATCTATTTCTAACTTTAAGAATAAGTACTGTTTCCTATTTTTCTCTTATTCGCTTAATTAGTGGTAGGTGTTAAACACCTCAGAGGCTGTAGAGATACTTTTCTCTAGCTCTGGCATTCTTAATTCATGACCAATTGAATTCTCTTCTATGAATTCTATTATTTTTTCTGTGGGCATATTACCAGTGAGTTCATCTGCAGCCATAGGGCAGCCTCCATACCCTTTTAAGGCGCCATCGAATTTTCT
>CAZTVP010000092.1:0-7883 GCA_964616995.1 uncultured Comamonadaceae bacterium | reverse complement strand
ATAACTTTCTCTGAGTTCTATGGCTTTTTCTGGATTACATTTAAGGTTTACACTAGTGAAATTCTCTACATCTAACAGGGCAAACATCTTGTTCATGACTTTAAAAACAAGTGTTTTATTGTCAAAAGGAAAATCCTCCGTAGTACCTTTTAAGGAAAGGCAGTAATCTCTGAATTCTTCTATGTGCATGAATTATCTATCTATAAACCCTGAACGCTAAGGTAAGCTCATGCGTGCTATCTGCAAAGGACTTGATGGATGATGTAGTAATATCATAGGCATAACCTATAGAAAACTGATTGTTATGGTTATAACCTATAAATGTGGCTATAGCGTCATTGGTTCTATAGGTTCCGCCTAACCAGATTTTGTCTTTGTACAACACTCTCAGACTAGCATCTGTTTTTAGCGGAGCTGGTTTCACGTATTTAACGAATACTGCTGGTTCTACTGCCCAGCTATCTGAAATGTCATATCTGTATCCAGCTAACACATAATAGTGGTCTTCAAGTTTATTTTGGTCAAGGGCTGTGCTTTCATAAAGGTCTAAGTTATTCTGAATTAGCTGTGGTAGCGTAAAACCTACGTAGAAATTATCTCTGTAGGCTAAGGCAGAAAAACTAGCGTCAAATACTACCTGAGAACGGTTCTCGGAGAACAACGCAGGGTCTCCATCTTCGTCCAAGTCGATTCGGGTTCCGTCTATGGCAAATTGCAACGCACCTCCAGAAACTGATAGTCCTAGCTTCCAAGAAGAAGTTAGATTCAAATGATACGCATAACTCAGCTGTGCTCCAGTTCTTCTAGTAGGGCCGGCATTATCAGAAAACAGTAGTCCTCCGATTCCTATTCTAGGGTTCTTAGTCATGCCATGAACAGATAAGTTCAGCGTTCTAGGAGCATCTTCTATCCCTGTCCACTGCAGCCTATTCAGCAAGCGAGCTTCTATAACTGAATCCTTGCCTGCTACCGCTGAATTAATGGCGTAATCATTCAGCATAAATTGACTAATCTGCGGCAGCTGCTGCGCAACAGATACGGATGCTAAGCACCACAGTAGTCCTATGATTAAAACAAGTCTTTTCATTATCTTAAAATTGTGACTGGGCCGTCTAATGTTAATTGTAAGTCTGGTTCGTTAATGTCTATGACGTAGTAGTATGTCCCTATAGGAAGCGACTCTCCATTGAATGTTCCATCCCATGGCTGGTCATATCCTTGAGAGTAGAATAGCTCTTCTCCCCATCGGTTATATACCCAAACCTGTATAGATGGATAATTCTGATAATTCCCTAATACCCACACATCATTTACTGAGTCATCATTTGGGGTGAAACCTGAATGGACATCTAGTTCTGGAGCTAATATTACAGTTATAGAGTCTGAGCTTTGGCATCCGTTTACATCTGTAGCGGTTACTACAAATGTTTGTATATCGTTCACTACGAAGTAAGTAGGGTTAGTCTCTGTACTATCTGAAACGAGTTCAGCTGGCGACCACATTACGTTATTGGATTCATCCGTGGTAGGAAGTCCTCCAAGTTCTACATCTGTTTCTAAAAACGCTTCAAAATCTTCTCCTGCATCTACTTCTGGTAAGTCATAAATGGTTACTTGTGTAGTATCTGAAACTGAACACGGGCCATCTGTAACGGTTAGCACAAGTTCATATTCTCCAGGTTCGTTTTGGTAAAGCACATTGGTAGTCTCTGATAAAACTGCAGCTTCAGGAACTAATGTCCAAGCTAGTTCTGCTCCAGTAAACGAAAGTGCTTCTACCGTGTCTCCTTCTTCTGTGAAACACCACGAAGCAAATTCTGGAACATCCACAGCTACTACTGTAGTAACTGGAATCAGAAGAGAGTTAATGCTAAATTCACACTGATTGGCATCAGTTATGGTCAATTGATAATTTCCATCCGAAAGGTTAGTTGGACTCTGTTCTGTAGAAACCTCATCCTGCCCGTTCAGCACCCACGAGAAGTTGTAATCAAGGGTTCCTCCTGTTACGCTTAATTCCACTGCTCCATCTGCGCTTTCTGGACAAGAAACACCTGAAATGTTTACTATGCTAGCTTCTAATAGTTCTGGCTGCGCAATAGGGAATATCGATTGCACCGCGCATCCTGCACTATCTGTTAGTTCTGCAGTGTATTCACCTGGAGCCAAGCCATCTAAATCTTCATTGGTACTGATGAGTGAGCCGTTTTCAAACCACTCTACTGAATATGGCGTGTATCCCCCTGAGATTTCTAAATCTATTTCTCCGTTTTCTTCTCCATTGCACAGCACACCTGTAACTGTAGGTGTAATTAAAAGCTCTTCTGGGTCTTCAATTAAAATACAGTCAGTAGTGTTACAGTTCAGAGCGTCCACTATCTCGTAGCAGTATTCATCTGGAGGAAGGTTGGTCAAATCATCATCATCTGAGAAGAATCCTCCTGAATTCGTCCAAGTGAGGTTCAGCGGGCCTACTCCACCTGAGTAGGTGATGCTTATTTCCCCGTTTTCATCTCCGCTACACGTAATAGGTGTGATTTCTGTTTCTACTATAATCTCTGGGTTAGAAGAAATGTTTATAGTCTCAGAAGCTTGACAACCGCTGTTATCAGTCACGTTCACCGTGTACATGGCTGTAGGTAAATCTTCTGCTAAAGCAGCATTTGATATTACATCTCCATCCTCGTTTGTCCACTCTATGGTGTAATCTGGGTCACCGCCAGTAATGTTCACTTCTGCTGCTCCGTTGCTATCGCTAAAGCAGTTATTATCTGTAGTGGTTACGTCTAGTACTATTTCTTCTAGTGAAGTGATGCATATTTCCTGTTCGAATGAACAGTTATTGGCATCTGTAATTTCTAAGGTGTAACATCCTACTTCTAGGTTTTCTATGGTTTCTTCTTCAGAGCTCACTCCATTTCCGCTCCACGAAATATCATAAGGCGCTGTTCCTCCTGTTATTCCTATAGAAATAGCTCCCGTTCCTGTTTCTCCGAAGCAGATGTTAGTTACATCTATATCTACATCCAATACATCAGTAGAAAGTACTTCATAAGTCTCTATCAGTAAACATAGGTTAGCATCAGTTACACTTACTGTATATTCCCCAGCTTCTAGAGCTGAAATGTCCTCATCTACACTTGTAAAATCGTTTACTCCTGTCCAGCTGTAATCAAGCGGGGCAGTAAGGTCAGTTACAGTGATATTGATAGCTCCTGTTGGCTCATCTGCACATAGGATGTCTGTAATCTCAGCAGTAATAGCTCCTTGATTATTGGATAAGTTTACCTCATCAGCATAGCTACATCCAGCGGAATCAAATACCTCTAAGAAGTAAATTCCAGCACCTACACCTGTTAGGGTTTGGTCTTGTGATATTAAGGCTGGAGCATCTCCCGTAGTGTACCAGAAATACATAAAGCCTGTTCCAGAACCTCCAGTAGGAGTAGCTGTAATGCTTCCATTCATCATATCACAGTCAGGCTCATCTGCTGAAAAGTCCACTGTAATTTCATCTCCGGCTGTTATGATTATTTCTTCAGTTATGAAACAGTCATTGGCATCTGTTACAGTTATCGTATAAGTTCCAGCAGGCACGTCTGCTAAGTCTTCATTGATGCTCGTAATGTCTCCACTCCATGAGAACTGATAAGGAGCTGTTCCTCCTGTTATCATCACATCCACATCTGTGTTCTCTTCTCCGAAACAGATGAACTCATCAAAATCAACTGTTAATTCCAGTGGAGTTCCTTCCGTTACCTCAAACGTGGCTTGTGTAGCGCAGTTATTAGCATCTGCTATCTGTACCGTGTAAGTTCCTGGTTCTAAGTCTGCGACTTCTAGGGTTTCTTCTCCTAATTCTACCCAAGTAATTTCATAAGGCTCTGTCCCTCCCGTTGGAGAAATTAGAATAGAACCATCAGCTTCTCCTGAACAGGATACATTGGTAACTTCTCCTGTAACCACAAAGTCTTCTGGTGAAAGCACTTCTATAGCTTCGAATGAACTACATCCTTCAGCGTCTTCTATAAACGCAGTATAAACTCCTGCTGGAAGTCCTTCTGGATTATACTCATCATCTGCTATGTTTACCGGGCCATCCCAAGTCAATGTATATGGTTCTGTTCCGCTAGTCACGGTTATAGAAATGCTTCCATCTGAATCTCCGAAGCAAGTAACTCCATTAACTGTAGCTTCTATGAGTGCTGCATCAGAATCTGAAATAGCGAACTCTTCAATTACAGAACATCCATCTACATCTGTTATTTCCACTGAGTAAGTTCCTGAAGCTAAATCTTGAATACTGACGTCTAGTCCTGAGGTGATTAAAGTTCCATCACTGAACCATGAAATATCTGCTATCTCCGCACTGGAAACTGGGCTTACTTCTGCTGTCCCTATTTCTTCCGTACACTCAGAATCTGTAGTGGTTAAATTCGGTTCTATGCTGTTTCCTTCTTCAACTGTAAACGTCTCTTCTGCGGTGCAATTATTAGCATCCACCACACTCACCGTGTAAACTCCTGGACCTAAATCCGCAAGGTCTTCTTGGTTGAAAGTGTTTACTCCATCTGTCCATTCTATCGTGTAATCTGATGTTCCTCCTTGCACAATTATAGAAATGGCTCCATCTTCTTCGCCTCCGCATGATTCGTTTAGTAGTTCGTCAAGGGTTATTTCTATCTGAGATGTCTCTGCTACTGTAATGGTGTTTTGCACCGCGCACCCTAGCTCATCTGTAACTTCTACATCATAATCTCCCGCCAGTAGATTAGCTATATCCTCTGTAGGGCTTGTGAATCCTGTAGCCGTGTTCTCCCAAGCGTAAGTGATTTCACCCGTAGCATTGGTCACTGTAATGTCTATGGCCCCTGTGTTTTCTCCGCTGCAGTTCACATCAGTAACTGTGCTTTCTAGCGTTAACTCATAAGCCTCATCTATACTAAAGTTTTCTGTAGCGGTGCAAAGGTTAGCATCCGTTACCGTAACCGTATAATCTCCGGGAGAAAGGTTCGTAATGTCCAACTGGTCTTCAGTTCCTGGGATTCCCCAATCTATTTGGTAAGGCTCAGTACCTCCTGAAACGGCAAGGTTAGCCTCTCCAGCTGGAAGGAAACACAACGGCTGAGTCACGTTCAAGTCCAGTGTGAGTTCCTCAATTTCTTCTATAACGAAGGTTTCTTCAAGGAAACAGTCGTTTTCATCTGTTACGTTCACTATATAAGTTCCCGGTAAAAGGTCTATCAGGGAAGTTTGTCCATCTGCGTCAAGCCCTAGCCAGTCAATAGTATAGTCTGGAGTTCCTCCAGTAATCTGAATATCTATAGCTCCTAACTCACCGAAACAAAGCGGCTGAGTTAAATCTCCTGTAATTTCAAGTGGGTCTGGAATAAAAATCTCATACTCTTCAGTAACGAAGCATCCATTGGCATCTGTTACTTCTACATTGTAGAATCCAAGTGGTAGGTCAGAAACCATTAGCTGGTCTGGTGCATCTAACTCCACCCATTCTATGCTGTAAGGTTCTGTCCCTCCTGTGATGGCTATGGTAATTTCTCCAAGGTCTGATGCGCAGCCTTGAGTAGAAATGTCTTCAGTAATAATTATCTCATCTGGTTCTGAAATCTGATATACCGAACTGAATTCACATCCTTCAGCATCTATGATTTCTATCTCGTACAAGCCAGAAGGCAAGCCTGTGTGAGAAAGCTCATCAGATAATGGAACTGGAGCAGTCCAAGTAATGGTCAACGGCTCTGTAGCATTGGCTATTTCCAATGATATGCTTCCTTCTAATCCTCCGAAGCAAGTGTTATCCGTTACCGTAGGCGTAACACTCAGCACTCCTGGTGGAAGCACAGTGTAGGTTTCTGTTGTTTCACAGTTGTTAGCATCAGTAACTATAACCGTGTAGTCTCCTGGTGTTAAGTTGTCTATAAATGTTTGGTCTGGAGCATTGATTGGAGTCCATTCAATAGCATAAGGCTCCGCTCCACCAGAAATGGCTATTTCTATACTTCCTGTGGTAGCTCCTGTACAACCTGGCGAAATTACCGTTGGGTCTATAGTGATTCCTGTAGGTTCGGAAATTTCAAATTCTTGAGTAACAGAACAGTTATTGGCGTCTATTACTGTAACCTCATAAGTTCCTGAGATAAGGTCGCTCACAGTGGTTTGGTTGTCTGCATTTAGACCATTCCAGCTGATAGAATAAGGAGCTTGTCCTCCCATCACTATAATGGATATAGAACCTAAATCACCGTCACAAACTGGATTGGTAATGGTTTCTGTTACTACTATCGGGTCTGATTCTAGTACTTCAAATGAGCTTGCGAATTCACAGCCATCAGCATCAGTAACTACTACATCATAAGTGGCTGCTGCTAAATCTGTTTGAACTAAGCCTGCAGAAAGCACTGGTGTCCAAACTGCAGTGTAAGGCTCTGTTCCACCACTAGCAGTCAAAGCTATGACTCCAGTAGATTCTCCTGCACAAAGAACATCTGTTACATCTGAAGTCACATCCAAGACTCCTGGTTCAGATATGGTATATATTTCCTGGTACATACAGTTATTGGCATCTGTCACTTCCAGAGTATAATCTCCTGGGTCAAGGTCTTGAATCAAGTCTGTATTCATTAATCCTAATTCTACCCATTCATAAATGTAAGGGCCTGTTCCTCCAGTTATTTCAGCTATTTCTATGGAACCTGTGGTAGTTAAACATCCCGGTTGAACGATTAACTCTGTCACATCTATTTCTTCTGGTGCAGTGATGTCAAAGGTTTCTGAGATTACACAATCATTAGCATCTGTAACTTGCACCTCATAAGAGCCAGCGGCTAAATCTATAAGAGAGGTTTGTCCATCTGCAGCCAAACCTGACCATACAATGTCATAAGGAGCAGTTCCTCCGGTAATTTCTATGTCTATAGCTCCTAATCCATCTGAACAAGTCGGTTCTGTGATAGTGGGAGTTATAATAATTTCTTCTGCTTCTATTACCTCAAATGAGCCTGTAAACTCACATCCATCAACATCAGTAATGGTTAAGTCATAGGTTCCTGCTATTAAGTCTGTTTGTGCTAATAAGTCTGGAGCTAGCACATTAGTCCATGCCACGTTAAACGGTTCTGTACCGTCATTTACAGTAGCTATCAAGCTTCCCGTATTTTCTCCGAAGCACTCTACGTTCGTAGTTTCTACGGACACATCTAATACTCCTGGTTCTGTTATGGTAAATTGTTGCGTTGCAAAACAGTCTAAATCATCTGTAATTTCTACCGTATAATCTCCCGGAGCTAATCCTGTTACTGTTAACTGATTATTGATATTTAACTCCGGCCAGAATACTTCGTAAGGTTCTGTTCCGCCTGTAATTTCTATTGTTATATCTCCTGTAGTTCCTAAACATCCTGGCTGAGTTAGAGTAGGTGTTATTGAAATAGGTGTGTTTTCCAGCACTTCATATTCTGCTGTGAATTCACAGTTATCGGCATCTGAAATTTCTACTTGGTAAAGTCCTGCTGCCAATCCCGTTTGATTCAAATCTGCTGGAATCACTCCAGCTCCAGTCCAAAGCACAGTGAGAGGTTCTACCGCTCCTACTACCTCTAAAGTAATAGCTCCTGTAGCTTCACCGCTACACACTACTGGTGTAATAATTTCTGTAACATCTAGCTGGCCTGGCTCATTTATAGTGAAACTCTCCTCTGTAAAACAATCCAAAATATCAGTGACGGTTACCGTATAATCTCCTGCTGGTAAATCAGAAACTAACGTTTCATTGGGAGCTGTTACACCCGTCCAATCTATGGTGTAATCACCCGCTCCACCTTGAATATTGGTAATCTCGATGGTTCCTGTCAAAACAGTACAACTTG
>CAZTVP010000091.1:0-7896 GCA_964616995.1 uncultured Comamonadaceae bacterium | reverse complement strand
GATGCGGTGAGAAGGTCGAGAGCAGGAATGGCAGACGAGAACAAGCCTATAGGTTCTTTCATATTCCTAGGAACTACAGGGGTAGGAAAAACCGAGCTAGCCAAGGCACTGAGTGAATTCCTTTTTAATGATGAAAATGCCATGACTAGAATAGACATGAGCGAGTATCAGGAAAGACACTCCGTAAGTAGATTAGTAGGAGCTCCTCCGGGATATGTAGGTTATGATGAAGGCGGACAGTTGACAGAAGCAGTGAGAAGAAAGCCATACAGCGTAGTTTTACTAGATGAAATAGAAAAAGCGCATCCAGATGTGTTTAACACGCTGCTACAAGTGCTTGATGACGGACATCTAACAGACAATAAAGGAAGAACTGTAAACTTTAAGAACACCATTATCATTATGACTTCTAACCTAGGAGCGCATCATATTCAGCGTAATTATGAGGGAGTTCAGAGTGATGATTTAGGAGTCTTTGAGAATACTAAGGAGCAGGTTTTTGAAGAGCTAAAAGCAAGTCTGCGTCCTGAGTTCTTGAATAGAATAGATGAAGTCATCATGTTCACTCCACTCACTAAAGCTCAGATTACAGATATAGTTAAACTTCAGCTGAACTCGCTGAACAAGCGACTAGCTAAGGCAGACATCAAGCTTAAAGTGAGCAATGATGCGCTGAACTATCTAGCAGAGAGAGGATACGACCCGCAGTTCGGAGCTCGACCTGTGAAGCGAGTGGTGCAGAATGAAGTGCTAAACGAGCTAAGTAAGGCTATACTGGGTAATACCATAGACAAGTCTCAGCCGATAGTGCTTGATGTGTTTGACGGACAGATTGTGTTTAGGAAGGAGCTGGAGGCTGAGGTGGTTTATGAGATTTAACAAGCCGGGGCGTTCGACTTTCGCACCTTTGGTGCGGCTCAGCCACCTTTCATCCTGCTTAACAATATGATTACTAGTAAAAGCAGTTTTCACTTTTTGTGAGGGCTGCTTTTTTTATAGTTATACTGCTCTTAGAAGTTATTTAGAAAGGATAGAATCAGCTTGATTCATATAATTCAATAATGAAATTTCTCTTCCACGAACTTCTCTCATTTGATTAGAAAATGTCTGAATGTTTGCTTTTGCCTTTTCAGGTGAATTGAAATCAGCAGAAAGAAATAGTTCAATCATCTGAGGTACTCCTACATACGTTAATTCCTGCTGATTATAAATCTTGGACAAAATCAGAAGTTTTTCATAGTCAAAGTGAACGATTAACGGATGAGATTTAGCTATGTCCCATGCGTCTTTTGATGGCATGTCTCCCATTAAATTACCATTAGTAATCACTTCATTATAAAGTGCATATTCATCCTCTATAAATCTATCTATAAATGTCTGCTCATGTTTTATGCTATCTAGTCTGTTAACTATTAAATCATGATAAGGCAGCCAATCTTCTAAAATCTGTTTATTAGACTGAACTTCAGATTTGATTTTAGAGAGCAGGAGTTCAGCTTCTTTTTCGTTCTTTTTTTCCTCTATTCTCTCACTTAATAGTATGCCGAGAATTACACTAAATACGATTAGTACAAGCTGTTTTAAGTTGGTTAAAACTGATTTCCACATTGATTTAATTTTATGAGTCCAATGTATTAAACCTAACTAACTCTCCTATTTCGTATGAGTAAATTTTATGACTTAACTAGAGCATTTCCTTCTGGATTAACTTAACCTAGAATAATTATACCCTTTCAAAATCAACTCCCAAACTCTCTCTGTGATTTCTGACTCATCTAGAACTCTTATATGGTGACCGAACTTTTTGCCAAAAGGTGTGATTTTATGAATCAACTCAGAATCTAGTTGTTCATGGTAATAGAACTTAATGTCCAACTGTGTTTTCATGGGTTTTACTATAAGCCATGCCTTTTTTGACGTAAAGACTACGCTGTTTTTAGCTGTTCCTATGGTGTTAGGATTTAGGTCAGCAGTTAGGGATAGTAATTTGTCAAAGGCCAAAACCAAACCATCTGGTTTATTCATGAACAACTCCCCTATTTCTATGTTAGAGCAGGTGTGAGACTGATTCGTTGTTTTAAAATTACGATTACACTTTGGACATGTCCACATGGAGTGTAAAGAAAACTACTATGAAAGACCTAAATCTCTTAGAGATTTCACTTCCGCTCCTATTCTTTCAAAAACCACCTTAGCTTCCAGGGAGCTTCTCCCCTCTGGCTGATAGCTGAACTAACTTCTCTATTCTGTTCTTTCTAGTTTTATCGGTCTTGGATAGCTTTAACCACCTCAGAGCAAAACGCTTACTGGAGTCATTTATAGAATTAAAGAACGTCAATGCATCATCTTTCTTGGATAAAGCGGTAGATAGGTCTTTTGGAATTATTAGGTTATCCACATCATCCATGAAATTCCACAGGCCACTCTTTTTTGAATCTTTTATTGACTTTAAACCAGCTTCATGCATTCTTCCTGATTCTATTAAACGTGCAGCTCTTTCCTTATAGGTCTTAGCCCAGTGTTCCACCCTTCTTGAAGAAATAAGCTGCATGGTTCTTTTATCGTCTAGCTTTCTTCTGATTCCATCTATCCACCCAAAGCAGATAAGCTCATCTAACACATCCCATCTCGACACATACTTACTTCCTTCACTCTTTTTAAAAGTAACCAACCAAACGCTTTCAGCTTGTGCATGATTTTCTAAAAGCCAATCTCTAAGTTCCTCTGAACTTGTGATTTCTAGCTTACTAAAGTTTTCAGTCTTTATCATCTGGGTTAAAAGTAAACCAGTGACGCACCTTGATTATCTCAGATGTGTGGAAGCATTACCTATGCTGGTCTACCAGAATCATATTTCCATCAGGGTCGGTGAGCATGAAGTTAGCCGGGCCTGAGGAATTTTCATCTGCTTCTGAAATGAGTGGAACACCGTTTTCTTTCAGGTGTTTTTGAATCTCACGAACGTCACTGAACTCATCAAGGTTAGAAGCGTTTTCATCCCATCCCGGGTTAAAGGTTAGAATATTTCCTTCGAACATGCCTTGGAAAAGGCCGATAAGCGCATTTTGGTTCTTCATAATGAGATAATTCTGCTCCATACTACCACCTAACTGGGTAAAGCCGAATTTTTCGTAAAATGCTTTAGATGTCTCGAGGTCTTTCACACTCAGACTTATGGAGAATGCTCCTAGTTTCATGATTATGGGGTTTTATTGATTTGAGTATCGGGCAAGATAAGTTGAACTAAACTATTTTACCTGATATAGCGGTGCAATATTTTAAGAAATCTAGTGACGTTCTTAGCTATTTGATAGCTCTACATCCATACAAGACTAGAGCAGTACTGAACGAATGTTGATCAAGCAGGGTTTATGGACAAGCAGGCTCTTCCATAGTAAAAGAGCTCAATTCCGAGAGACCAGTATTTCCCAAATCCATTTTAGTTAATACTTCTCCTGAGTATTTGGTCATTTGTATGATCCCATGATTTTTAGCTATAACCACACTCCTTAGCGTTTCTTCCATCGGATTTATTGAAGATGGATTGCTTAAAATCAAAACATCGTCAAACATCAATTCTCCCAGCTCGAATGAAGTTTGATCGGCCACACTATGATCACCCATAAATGAGGAGGAATTATTCAATTTCGACTTAAAAGAAATCTGAGCAGGTGTTCTAACTTTACCTTTGTAATACTCCAGGTTTACATTCGTGTAATCAAAATATATAGAATCTGTGGAGTTCGATAGAAACAACTCCAACCTGCTACATCCGCATTTCTCACTCCTAATTACGTACTTCTTGTTTTGAATGATATACTCTATCTTCTCATTATTTTCATTAACGAAAAAAACGGATTCATTCTCATCTAAACCTGAATAATACTTGGAAAAGTCAGACAAGCTATTATCATCTAGGCATTTGGGTATTATTTCTTCCTTACTACAGGATACTATTACAATGGTTAATAGGCACGCTAAGAAGAGTCTCATTTCAGTTATTTTTTGGTTAACGGAAGAATCAACGTATTATTTCCTAGAACATTAGAAAGTAACAGTGCCATAAGTAGTATTATAACTAGTAAAATAAAATTTATCCAACCAAAAGTATAAAACACCTAATAATACTTCACTTCCCTTTCTTCCGAGTACATTACTTCTCCATTCTCTGAGAGGTGCTCACGAAGTTTGAAATTACCTTCTTTATCTAATTCTTTGTTTTGAATAATGATGGTGCTTTTCTGATTATCAGATTCGTCCACTATTATCTCCTTTACCAAACCACCTTCATATAAATAGCTATAGGATAAATCGAACAATATATCTTCTGACTTCCCTTGATACATAGTGGTTCGTACTTCTGCTATTTTTCCTTCACTGTCAAACTTCTGAATGCTTACACTTCTATATTCTGGATTCCAGACTTGTTCCTCCTCTATCTTAACCGTTAAACCATCTACCAGCGTAATGCGCTGAACTTTTACTGTATCCGAGTCTGTTTCTCCTAGAGTTACTACTAGCCTTTCTTTTTCATTTATGAATCTAAACAAGGTGAGCCTCCCCTGAGACTTGGTTTCTATATTAGGCTGAGACACGGTTCTATGCTCTATTCTTTTTAAGTATCCTTTTTTATCAAAGTAGAATAGATCATCCAACTGATAATTATTGGCTTCACTATTAGTAGAAATCTGCCCTACCTCCTTCACATTTCCCATAAGTCCGAAAACGCTGGTATCTTTAGGAAAGTGACTTTTCGATTGACATCCTATAAGCGCTAGAGCTGTTAAAAGTTCGAGTAGGTATTTCATGGGTTACGTGAGATTATAATTGTCTGCGGTGCAAAGTAAATCAAACATCCTACAATAAGGATTCACCCTTATCTCTTCTATCCTTCATCATTCTTGCGGACAAAATTCATAGCCTCTTTTCTCACCTGTTTAAATCGTTCTGGAAGTTCTCCTGTTTTGCGCAGCTTAAACTTTACCCTACCTACACATGTATTTTTAGCTTTACCTTCTAACAAGTTATGCTTGGAAGAATGACCAGCAATTTCTATGAATTCATTTCTAAAAACATGGTCATTATCCAGTGAAAGTTGCTGGGGTTGGTAATTTACCGTCCACTCTCCTATACATGGCAGCCATGCTCCCTGCCAACGCGTAAACATCTCTAACTCCGCTGTATCACCTTTTACTTCCATGATGATGTATTTAGGAATAAGACCACCGTGGAAGCCAGTGTATAAACCGTCAGTGATTTCTTGGGTGTAAGTTTGAACAGGGCCGAATAAAAGAAGTGATACTATTAAAAATTGAGTGAATCTATTCATAAGATGGACTTACAATCAAGGAACTAACACGTGCATAGACTAACAGTAATCTGTTTCAGTTCCGGATGTTCTAAAAGGATGGTCTCAATTTCCGTAAAACGCTGAAGGTGGATTTTAAGGATTTCTTCTATGAGAGCTTCCTCTCCATAGTCCCTTCCTTGTTCAGCTTCATTTATCTTCTTTTCATAGGATTCTATGATTTGGAAAAGTTCTGCCTGTACTTCTTCAGAGACTGGTTTAGATGAATGAATGAACGTATCATAAACACACATATCTTCAAACGAAGAATACCTAACTATAGCTTCAGAATTCATCCACTCCTGGTCATAAATACTGAATCTTCCTTCTATCTGAACATCATAAGGAGCTATAATGAGCTCTAAGACTTCTAACTGCTTTATATCTTCAAGTTTTACCTCAACAGGATTTATTAATTCATAGAGTAACTGTTCTTCATACTGGTACTCTAGTCTTGTGGTGTAATACCCGTATTCACCCGGCTCGAAGGTGAACTCGTTAAACAGAAATTTACCTGGATTCTGCTCTAACAGACCTTTTTGTTCCTCAGAGTTTTCCCCATGAGCTACGTACTTGTATCCTATGGATGTGCTGCCATCATTAAACGTTACTTCGAATTTGACTTGCACTCCACTGTATTCTGCTAGCGCTAGCAGTGGGAGGAATAGAAAGAGGATTAGGATTAATTTATTCATTTAGCAATTAAAGATGAAAATTTCTCTACCAATCAGTATGTTCCCTGAGAATATCTATAAATCAAAAGCAAATTATAGTCCAACTTTTCTAGTATTATCTCTCCCACTCTATAGTTGTTGGATAGCTTGACTTGTCTATAAAGATGAGACAATCATAAGTAGCAGATAAATTAATTTCCATCAGCCCTCTATGATCCTCACTAAATGACTCTGAAACGTCTGTTCTTATGGGTACATTATTTTTTAGTGGGTTTTCTTCTGAAACATCTTCATTCATTAGATTAGATTGAATATCAAATAGTAAAAATGGAGATTCGTATGCTCTAAAATCCAAGGTATAAGACTCAGAAGTTAGAGGAGGTAATTCCCATCTTCTAAATCCATTAGAAGAAAAAGCTCCGAACTCTCCTTCATTAAAGGTAAAACCTATGCTGTAGTATTGATTTCCGAACCACTTGCTTAGATAGTAACCCAATATATCGTAACTAAACAGCACAGATTCCTTAGCTATATGACCATTATGCGCCCATATCATAACCTTGCTATCCTGTCCAATCATATCCATGGACCAGAGTACATTTCTGCTAGAAAACTGATCTCTAAATTCTACTTGTAGATAAAACTCATCCTGTGCTATGTACGTAGCATACTGCCTTAGTATTTCTGTTATTTGTTTGGCTATCTCATATGTTCTTTTATCATTAGCCTTTAAGAGCTGCTTTTCATTGGTTTCAAGTGCTTCTTTTAATTTATAGTAAAGCTCCCAGTACGCCAGAACTTCAAATTTATCATGCACTTGAAATGCCACATTGGTTCTTTCTAAGCCAAGAAGCTCTATCAGTTCAGTTTCAGAACTCAAATGATTTTTAAAATAACTGCAGAGCCACTCGAGATTATCTCCCATAGCTGTCATTTCCATTCCGAAAATTTGAAATGGTTTTTCAGCACTTAGATTATGGGTCCTGATATCTTTAAGAAGGTTTTTAAATTCTTGTGTTCTGTAAGTAAACCATCCAGATTCAGCTATTAATGAATCTATATTACCCTCGCCTTTGGTGACATATTCATTCCACTTTAGGGCTTGACCGAAATCTACTTCGAGAATCAAGGCATCAAACCCCTTATCTATTAATGTACGAATGATTTGATGTTTTAATTCATAACATTCTTTAGTGTAGTGGCTTACCTCTCCTAAACCTACTATCCTAATACTGTCGGAGAGGTTATGTATAAAATCCTGTAAGACTTCATCTTTTACAGTACTAAATGGTGAAATGTATTCATGGGAGTCTGAAATAAATGATTGTCCATAAACCACATCATTACAAAAGGTACTGAACAAAACTGCAAGAACAATTGTTTTCTTCATAGAAACTTTTATGAAGTTACTGATCAAAATGACACCACTCACAATTAATACTAACTCTTTCACCTTCTATACCCTCATATCCATCTTCCGTTTCATTCCTAATGTCCAATTTCTTAGGGCATGGCCCTTGACATTTCATACAAATCCTATCTCCAGATTGTACAGAAGGATGAATAGTCCACAAGTAATCATATCCTCCCATATTTTGAATTCGAATATAAATTCCAGAACTAGTAACGTCATAAACGCAATACTCTAGTGGTCCCCAATCAATAGGGCTAGAATCATTAGATTTCTCAGTTAGGATATCATTCTCATAAAAAAAGGCCTTTTTAACTCGGCTTTCAGGTTCTTGATCTAAAATGTCTGATTTAGTGCAGCCAAAGAAGAGAAGACTACAGCATAGCGAAAGTTGTAAGAGTGTTTTCATCCTTGTAAAGTAAGAATTAAAATGCTTTTATACAAGTATTTAAGTATGCATCGAT
>CAZTVP010000090.1:0-7963 GCA_964616995.1 uncultured Comamonadaceae bacterium | reverse complement strand
CCGCTCCTAATGGGTGTCAGTCTACTTCTTTAGACTCCATAAGTGCACCTATAGTTTATATTCCTAATTCCTTTTCTCCTAATAATGACGGATTAAACGATACTTGGAAACCTGTAATCTCTGGGGTTACTGAGTATGAACTTACAGTTTTTAATCGGTGGGGAGATATTATATTCATAACCAGAGACCCTAAAGATTCTTGGCAGGGAAATGATAAATTAGGATCACACTACGTGCCTAATGGAGTTTATAACTACCGCATTGAGTATAGATCTACGGAACCAGATAAAAAAATTGTACAGGGAACAGTCTCAGTTTTTAGATAATTCTTAATGAATCTGTTACTCTAGCCTCAGGCTTATCAGTCACTTTAAATCCGCTAGATTTTACTACATAAGGGTTACCTTGAGATTTCACCATCACGTAGGTTCCTAGTTGTTTTAACTTTCTCTTCAAGCAAACGAATTTTTCTTGGAGAAGAGGAATCTGGTTTTTTGCACCGCCATCAATTTTATCCTGTATGGATTCCAGCTCAGAACTAATAGAGTATAACTCTTCCAAACTTGGGTAAGGCCTTGGGAAATGAGCATTATGTTTCATTTTAGAAATAATAACTTTAGCTTTTTCTGCCAGTTTTCTGGAGCTAATTCCTTCTAGCTCATAATTTAAATATTTCATTTTTTCAGAATTTCTCTCAAAAGTCTAAAATGAAATATGGACTAGTTATAAGTCACTGACCTTGTTTTTATGTAAGAAGGTTTCACCTTAGAGTGTGGGATGTTAACATAGCTTAATGATTAACCTTTAGAATCTTGATACTTTTACCGCTTTGATTTTAAGTTATTTGTGCGGTGCAATAAAATTTGAATGCATCAAATCCTTAAAAGTAAATGACAACAATTAGAGTAGGCGGAGTTCCAGAACATTTTAATCTTCCATGGCATTTAGCTATAGAAAGTGATCAGTTTTCTACCAAAAATGTCCATGTAGAGTGGAAGACATTTAATGGAGGTACAGGCGCTATGTGTAAAGCTCTAAGAGATGATGAGGTGGATTTGTGCGTCATATTAACAGAAGGAATCACACGAGATATCATAAACGGAAGTCCTAGCAAAATTATTTCCAAGTATATAAACACCCCACTTATTTGGGGAGTCCATACAGGAGCTGAAAATCAATTAGAGTATTACGGGCAGATATTCAATAGAAAATTTGCCATAAGTAGGAGAGGGTCAGGCTCACACCTTATGCCTATGGTAGATGCTATGATTAAAGGAGAAGAGATAGAAAACGAGCAGCTAGTGGTTATAAATAACTTGGACGGTGCTCTCGAAAGCCTAAAAAAAAATGAAACAGATGTGTTTTACTGGGAAAAATATACTACCAAGCCATTCGTAGATGCAGGAATTCTTAAATCATTAGGAGAGTTTGTAACTCCTTGGCCCTGCTTCGTATTAGCTGCTACAGATAAAATTTTGAGCAAACACCATGAACTGGTAAAGTCACTTGTAGAAACTATTCAGTTTGTAAGTCATCAGTTTGTAAATATGCCAGACGCTATTGAGCTCTTGAGTCAGAGATATGAACTTGAAAAAGAAGATGTAGAAAACTGGTTTCACAGCACTGAGTGGGCCACGGACACCGTTATTTCAGATAAGATGATGAAAAACGTAGTGCACTCCCTAAAAAAAGCTGAACTTATAGACAGTGGATATAGTTATCAGCGAGATCATTTTATAAATAAAATTTAATATTCTAGAAAAATAAATAACATGAAAAAAACAATCTTAATTCTAAGTACAGCAGCATTAGTAATGACTGCCTGTGGAGGCGGAGAGTCTAATGATTCATCTATGACGAAAGACACTACCACTACTGCTCCACCTAACGCTGATCAAGCTAAAGAGGAAAAAATAAACATAGACCTTGAGCAGAGTAAAGTGATGTGGAGAGGTTACATCCTTAATATCAAAGATCACACGGGAACCTTAGCATTTAAATCTGGACAGATAAAAGTTAATGGTGATGATATTATTTCAGGCGGGTTAGTTGTAGACATGAGTACTATGGTAGCTACAGATGATAACTTTGATGAAGAACACCCAAGAGAAGGACTAATAGGTCACTTAAGCTCTCCTGATTTCTTTGATGTAGCTAAGTTTCCTACCGCATCTGTGATCTTTAAAGGCGGAAAGGAAGTGTCACTCAGTGTAAGAGATCAAACCCATGCTGAGCAGTTTAGTGATATGACAGTGACAGTAGAAAACGGTAAAAGAGTTTTCAAAGCTAAAATGAACTTTGACAGACAGAAATACGGAGTAGCCTTTAAAGGCCCAGCTGAAGATGTCATAATAAATGACGAGATAGAGTTGGAAGTAGTTCTTGTAGAGGCTTAAGATTTATAAGGAACTCAATAAAAAAGCCCAGACTTAAAGTCTGGGCTTATTAATATCTTAGAGTTTATCTTACTTATTTAATATAGCCTCTGACGCACTGATAAACGCTGTAGCCTCTTGACCTTTAGGAGCTCTTGGATAACCAGTTTTTCCTAAAGCAGTTAAATTTAACTGGCCAGTTTCAGCGTTTTCTTCAGTAGTAAAATACCATACTGTAGGAAATCCTGATACTTGGAATATTCTTTGAAGATTATCATTCTGAGCTTTAAGTTCAGGTTCTAGTTGAGTTCTTCTAGGAAAATCTATTTCCATGAGAACTACATTCTCTTCTGCCCATTTTACGAACTCATCTTTTACTAGAACATTGTCATGTAACTTAAAACACCATCCACACCAGTCTGATCCAGTAAAGAACCCTAAGACTGGCTTTCCAGTTTTCTGTGACTCTTTATGAGCTAGTTGTAAATCTGTGTACCAGGTCAATCCATCTTTATCCACTTTAGTTAGAGAAGTGATAGTCTTTTTATCCGTTTTCTGAACTACTGGTTTGTTTACAGGAGTTCTTTTAGTCTCTACTTTTTGAGCAGGTATTTTGGCAGGATCAGTTTCTTTGGTCTGCGTGATTTCCTGGGTATTTATCTCTCCATCTACAGTGTTAGCGTTAGTGCTCGAGCAGAAAGTAAAAGCAGTCATGCTGAGCATCATTATTCCTACTATTGAGAGAAAACTTAATTTTTTCATAAAATTCATATTGAAGTATAAAATTACGTAATCTGAATGATTTAGTTCTCGAACCACAGACCACATTCAGTTAAATTCTGCCAAGCCTATGTTCAAAATCTATGCCACCTACTCTAAGAAACTTTCAGAATCAGTAATAGCTTTGTCAGCTCTATGGCAGATGAGCATCTATATATCCAAGACCAGCAGGAATTAAATAAGTTGCACCAGCAGTTTTCAGAAGCTGAGCTGGTAGGGTTAGACTTAGAATTCGATAAGAATAGATATGGATTCGGGTTTAATCTAAGTCTAATTCAACTCAGTATAGGAGAACATATTTATCTCATAGATGCCATGAGCATTCATGACTTGAGTGAAGTGTTCAGCCTTTTGGAAAATCCTGAGGTGAAAAAACTGGTATTCGCTTTTGGAGAAGATATCCGCTTATTGCACAGCTTATTATGTTTTCCTAAGAATGTATTTGACTTAAGTATAGTTTCTAGTTTATTCGATAATGAGCCTTGTTCATTAAGTACACTGCTTACTCAAGAATTAGGTGTAGAAGAGAAAAAATCCAGTCAAAAGAGTAATTGGCTTAAAAGACCACTAACACCAGCTCAACTTTCTTACGCAGCAGAAGACGTACGATTCCTAGAAGAATTATACCTAAATATGACTTCTAAAGCTATTTATACGGAGCGAGAGGACTGGATAGCTGAGGAGAACAGAAAATATGAGCAGGTAGATTACAGCATGGTTAAGAATGTGACTCCTATTAAAACCAAGGAGAAAAAACTGCTTACTGAATACCAGCTGTATGTTTTAGAAAAAGCTATTCTTTTCAGAGATGAAATAGCTGAAGATAGAAATAAGCCTGGTCATCATATAGCACCTAAAGACAAGCTCGTAGCTCTGGCTAGCGGAGAATTAAGACTGAATGAATTACTAGCATTGAAAGTGGTCTCTAGGCATTACAAGTCCTCTGAGATTAAGTCCACCCTTCATCAGTTACTGTCTAATTCTAGTGCTGAAGCAGAAAAACTGGGTTTATCATTAACATCTCCAGCCATCAAGAAATTAACTCCTGAGGAATACGCTGAAGTAAAAGCTAAAAAGAAGAAAACCGATAAAATTCTGAACGAACTTCTAATTCCATTAAAAGAGGAGCTCAAAGAAATAGCAGGAGTAAACGCAGCGTCATTCATTTTCAGCAATAAAATCATGCAGGAAATAGCTAGCCAAGGAATTAAAGGTCAGCTCCCTTATAAGCAGAAATTGATTTGGGAGCTTGCTGAAAATAAAAAGCTGGACTTAAGCCTTCTTCCTGTTAGTTAAGAGTAACCTAATCAAGTTTAAAGGCGTAAGGTTTTACATGAATAAAGAAAACTTTACACAGGAACAGAAAGAAGCCATCATTTATTCCTTATATCAGATAGCACGAAGTGACGAAGATTTAGCCGATGATGAAGTAGCCTTTATTAAAGTAGTAGGTGACTTCTTAGGAGAAGTTTTCGATTATATGTCTATCAATTCTTTCATTTCTAAAAGTGCTTTAGTGTATATGAAAACCCTGAATGAACTCACAGAATGTCAGAAAGAATGGTATGTGGTAGCAGTTTATTCTCTAATAAATTCTGACCAAAAACTCTTCGATGAAGAATTCTCAGTTTCTAATGGATTCCTAAATGGTATGGGAATCACTACTGCTAGAGCTAATGCTATTATTAGTAAGATAGAAGGTGGTTTAGACTATTACTAATCTAGTCCTAATTGAGGTTGGGATCTTTTGGAAGCTCAGTCATACGGGCAAATTCAGGCCCCATAGAACGCATGAAATCTCCCCAAAGGTCATTGGACTCCATATCCATCACTAAAGAAGTTTCAGCATCCGTAACGTACCAGCTGTTTTGCTCCATTTCTTCCTGAAGCTGATTAGCAGACCAACCAGAATAACCTACGAAGAATCTGATTTTACTCTGGTCTAGACTGTGGGATAGAATCTGCTCTTTAATTACTTCAAAATCACCACCGAGGAAAATACCTTCCGTAATTTCTTTTGAGTTAGAAATAGAATTTCCAAGTGTATGAAGGTAGTACAGATTACTATTATTCACTGGGCCACCTACACTAACTCTGGTGTCTAAATCTGGCAGTCCTTTCATAATCTGTTCTAGGCTCATTTCCAGGTAATTATTTAGTACAAACCCGAATGAACCTTCCTCATTATGCTCACATAATAATATAGCCGCTCTCCTAAAATAAGGGTCGTTCAGGAAAGGCTCTGAAAGTAGAATCTTTCCTTTTTCTGGAGGGGTAATATTATTTGGAGTAATCTTTATCATTATGTTTTTTAGCTTCGCAAAACAAGTGACTTAGTCAATACCTCACATGGCTACTTTACTTATACGCAGGGTTTAACCTCCTTGTTCTTCTAACCTGAAAAGTATATATATGAAACGGAATAACGCTAGAGTTTTGTTCTCAATAATGTTGTTTTTTTCTACAATTCTACATTGCACCGCGCAAATAACTGTGGATAAACAGTTTACAGGAAATAAAACACTGAACTATGAGGAGTGCATTAAGTCTTACGAGAATTTTTCTAAGCATGAAAATGCACACTTAATAGAAATGGGAAAGTCAGACATAGGAAAGCCTATGCATCTTTTTCTATTGACTTCGGAGACTGTTTCCATGGAAAAGGAGTTTAACCCTGCCAATGAAAAAGTGACGCTATTTATAAATAATGCCATTCACCCTGGAGAGCCATGTGGAGTAGATGCCAGCGTAATGCTCGTAGAATCACTACTAGAAAACCCAGATTTATCTGAAGTATTGAAGAAAATGAATCTGGCTATTATTCCTATGTACAATATAGGTGGAGGTTTAAACAGAGGCTGCTGTAGTCGTGCTAACCAGAACGGTCCTGAGTTTTATGGATTTAGAGGAAATGCCAGAAACCTAGACCTGAACCGAGATTTCATCAAGTGTGATTCTAAAAATGCCGAGGCGTTTATGAGGATTTTCCAGTTTTTAAAACCGCATATTTTCTTAGATACTCACACTAGTAACGGAGCTGATTATCAGCATATAATGACACTTATAACTACTCAGCCAGATAAAGCTACACCGCCTACCAGAGCATTTTTAAGAAATACGATGGTGCCTGAACTGTTCTCTAAAATGGACAGCCTCGGTTATCCCATGGCTCCATACGTTCACACTATAAATGCTACTCCAGATGATGGGATTAAAGACTATTTAGACCCCCCCCGTTACAGTACAGGTTATGCTGCACTGTTTAATTCTCTTGGTTTTGTTTCTGAGGCGCACATGCTCAAGCCTTATGAAGAAAGAGTTCAGAGTACTTATGCTCTAATGACAGAGCTGATGAATTTTTCACTCAATAAAACGGATAAAATCATAGAGATAAGGAAACGCTCAGATAAATTTGTGGCTGCACTGAATACGTTTGAAATCAACTGGGAGATGGATACCGTTAGAGTGGATTCTTTTCTCTTTAAAGGTTATGAAGCCAAGTATAAGAAGAGTGAGTTTAGTCAAAACGATAGACTCTATTACGATAGGAGTGAACCCTACGAAAAATACATTCCTTACTACGATAGGTTCATAGGTTCTGAAAGGGTAGGAGCTCCCGATTATTATGTCATTCCACAAGCTTGGAGTAAAGTTATAGATATGCTCAAGACCAATAAGGTGGAAATGATAGAACTGAAAAATGACACCATTTTAGAAGTAGAGTTTTATAAGATTGAGGATTATGAAACGAGAGGAACTCCATATGAAGGACATTATTTGCACAGTCAAGTAAAAGTCTCTTCAGAAACCGCGGTGCAAAAGTACTATGCAGGAGACGTAATGATTCCAGTGAATCAAACGGCCAATAGATACATAGTTGAAACGCTAGAGCCTACTGCTTCAGATTCTTATTTCTGTTGGAATTTCTTTGATTCTGTATTGCAGCAGAAAGAATGGTTTTCCACTTATGTTTTTGAGGACAAGGCTGCCGCCATGCTTGAAGAATCTCCAAAGCTCAGAAAAGAATTTGAGGAAAAGCAAGCTAATTCACCAGAGTTCAGTTCAAATCAATGGGCTCAGCTTTACTGGTTATACCAGCGCTCAGATAATTATGAGCCTACAGCTAATAGATATCCTGTGGCTAGATTGTTTGTTGAAAGAGATTAATGACAATCTAAAGAAAGAGATTCAATGATTTTCTGAATTTCTTTTTCGCATTTGTTAGTCTTGAGGGTGTTGTAAGAGAAATGCATTTTATACAAGTGTGTATTAGATGGGAATACCAATACACAGTTCTTTTTTCCTGTAGAAGCCTCATTCTCAATAAACGTAAACCTATGTGCTCTTACATTATTCACTCTTAAAGGCTGTTTATCTTTAGAGATAGTCTCTTCTATGAGCTTTTTATCTTCTATCCAAACTGCCAAGCTATCTTCCATAGCATTTTCAGGCTTTTCAGCAGAATACTTATCTACTCTGAGGTGAAGTGAACTCTTGTGCTCATCGTAGATGATTACGCTTCCTTCATCGCATTCAAAAGTCTTCTGAATCTTAGGGCTTAGGTCGAAGAGTATATGACATTCCTTACTACTCTTAACTCCCATAGAGAGGCAGAGTAATACGAAAGGGGTTAATAAATAAATAGTTAGCTTATTCATAATAATCGTAATAGGGAGGTGTGTCCTTAATACGATTTTGAATCTAATAGGGTTACAAATCAGTTATTTAAATATCACGAATTCTTATTTAACTCATCTTGTAACTGTCTAGCTAGAACCTGTTCTTTTTCTCTAGCACGTTTCTTAAAG
>CAZTVP010000089.1:6050-8010 GCA_964616995.1 uncultured Comamonadaceae bacterium | reverse complement strand
TAAAAATCCACATAAAAATCAGTTTCCTCATCTGGTTTAATTAGTATAAGCCCATCTGAACCTATCCCAAACTTTCTGTGGCATAATAATTCTATCTGTTCTCTATTAAGTTTTATCTCTTCATTTATGGCATTTATCATGATGAAGTCATTCCCTGTACCTTGATATTTAAAAAATTGAATCTCCATGGATATCAGCCGTCCAAAAGTAAGAGAAAAATGAAGTAATGGCTCTGCGGTATTTATTACTTTCGTGTGGAAATACACTGAAAAAATGGAAACTCTTTCCGAAAAAATAATGGAGAAAAATGAGGCCGCAGAAATAGCACTGAAAGGGTTTGAGTTAATGTTCACTGCCAGAACTATGGCTCATAAATTCGAAGAAGAAAAAGAGGTGACTAAAACCTATGTTCACGCCACCTCTGCAGGACATGAGGCTGCCCAGTTAGCTATTTCTCTTCACCTTAAACCTCAGGATTTTGTTTTCCCATATTACCGAGATGATTCTATTCTGCTCGGAATAGGCATGTCACCTTATGAGCTTATGCTCCAGTTACACGCTAAAAAAGACGACCCATTTTCAGGTGGAAGAACCTATTATTCTCACCCAAGTCTAAATCAAGCAGACAAACCTAAGATTCCTCACAACTCATCAGCTACAGGTATGCAGGCTATTCCTGCCACTGGTGTAGCTATGGGTCTCAAGTATAAAGAAACTCAAGGTTTAGCTGATAAGGATGCTAAATCACCGGTAGTAATTTGTAGTATAGGCGATTCAGCTATGACCGAAGGAGAAATAAGCGAAGCACTTCACATGGCTGCACTCAAGCAGCTTCCTATCATCTTCTTTGTTCAAGATAATGGTTGGGATATTTCGGCTAATGCGGAAGAGGTTCATTTCGGAACTGCTATGGACTTAGCTAAAGGATTTCCTCCTATAGAGGCTCATAGTTTTGATGGTGCGGATTTTATTACCTGCCACCAAAGGTTCGGAGAGATAGTAGATAAGGTTCGAACGGAAAGAAGACCATTTTTAATTCATGCTAAAGTTCCTTTTCTCGGTCATCATACCTCAGGAGTAAGAAGAGAATGGTACAGAGATGATTTAGATGACCATAAAAGAAGAGACCCGCTGCCTAAACTAGAAGGGAAATTACTCGATTTAGGAGTTGGGATTAAAGATATAGTTCGAATAAAGAATGAAGTAAAAGAAAGAGTAAATACTGAATACGAACAAGCTCTAAATGCTAAGGAGCCATCACCTGAGAGCATATTTGACCATTGTTATGCGGAATCACCTATCAAAGAAGAATCAGGTGAAAGAAAACCAGCAAATGGTGAAACTAGATTAATGGTGGACTGTGCATTATTCGGTGTAGAAGAGCTGATGAGAAAGCATCCAGAGTCGCTGCTTTACGGACAAGATGTAGGCGGGAGATTAGGAGGAGTTTTCAGAGAAGCTGCCACGTTGGCTCAGAAATTTGGAGACGAGCGTGTATTCAACACTCCTATTCAAGAAGCATTCATCATAGGTTCTACATGCGGAATGAGTGCTGCAGGACTTAAGCCTATTGTAGAAGTTCAGTTCGCAGATTACATTTGGCCGGGACTAAATCAACTGTTTACAGAATTAAGCAGAAGTTACTATTTGTCAAATGGAAAATGGCCTGTTCATTCTGTAATTAGAGTTCCTATAGGTGCTTACGGAAGCGGTGGGCCTTATCACAGTTCAAGTGTAGAATCTATTCTCACAAATATCCAAGGGATTAAAGTAGCTTATCCTAGTAATGGAGCTGACTTAAAAGGTCTTCTTAAAGGTGCTTTTTATGACCCTAATCCAGTGGTTATTTTAGAGCATAAAGGACTTTATTGGTCTAAAATACCAGGAACTGAACAAGCCAAGTGTACAGAACCAGCTGAAGATTATGTAATCCCCTTAGGCATAGGCCGTATTGAAAATG
>CAZTVP010000089.1:0-6038 GCA_964616995.1 uncultured Comamonadaceae bacterium | reverse complement strand
CGCAAAGGTCACAGTAGTAGCCTACGGAATGGGCGTTTACTGGGCTAAGACTGCGGTTAAAGGAATGGAAGAAAAAGTGGAAATAATAGACCTCAGAACCGTTCTTCCTCTCGACTTAGATATTATTAAAACCTCGGTAGCTAAAACTAACCGGTGTGTGATAATCACTGAAGAACAGCAGTGCATGAGTTTTGCCAGAGGTATAGCTGGAACGATATCTGAAGAATGCTTCGAACAACTAGATGCTCCAGTTCTTACGGTAGGAAGTGAAAATACGGTGGCTATTCCACTAAATAAAACACTCGAAAAAGCTATGCTTAACAACGCTGAAAAAGTAAAATCAGCCATCATTCAAACTCTTGAATTTTAATCTATGAGACGATTCCAAAACAGAATTTTAGGCTTAGGATTTATAGTCACGCTAATCCTATTGTCAGGATGCAATAAAACTCCTGATTTAAAATTCTCTAACATCAACTACCTGGACTCAGGAAATGAAAAGGCTGTGGAAATAGGCAATGGTAAAAAGACCGTAGTTCACTTTTACGCCAGTTGGTGCGGAGACTGCAGAAGAGAAATGCCTGATGCTAATCAGGTGCTTTCTGAAGCAGACCCTAGTAAAGTTAGAATCTACTACTTAACGGATGATACGCCAGATAGAATGGCTAAGATGAATAAGAAATATAACATTCCTTTTGACACTTATCAGCTGAGTGGAACACTAAAAGATGCAGGAGTGCACTACATTCCTCTCACTTATTTTATAGATGAAAATGGGAGTCAAATCATAGCTCAAGCAGAGCAGATAGACTGGCATTCAGATGAGATTAAAAACTTTTTAAATAACTAACCTAATGAGTAGAAAGCACGAAGTAGAAGTAACTTCAGTAATTAATACCACACCAGATTCAGTAGAGATCAGCGTACAACCAGTAGAAGAAAAAAGCTACGAGTCTGGTCAATACATCACTTTAGAATTAAACATAAACGGAGAGCAGGTAAATAGAAGTTATTCCTTCTGCTCGGCTCCACATGAGAATAAATGGAGCATAGGAGTTAAAAAAGTAGATGGTGGAAAAGCCTCAACTTTCTTAAATGATAGTGTTAAAGCTGGTGATATCATTACTTGCTTAGACCCTATGGGAAATTTTACCCTACCTAAAATTTCTACGGATGTACATTACTATTTCTATGCGGCAGGAAGTGGAATTACTCCTATTTTTTCTATGATTAAGACATTGCACCGCAGCTTAGAAAACCCTAGAGTTACTCTATGCTATGGAAACAAGTCTTCAGAAACTGCTATGTTTTTAAAAGAGCTGCTGGCTTTAGCCTCTGAAAATGAGAACTTCAAGTTAAGCCTTCTTTACTCTCAGAGTGACGAAGGAAAAGACGCTCTTCACAGAGGAAGATTGAGCTTTAGTAAGACGTTAGAATTTACACGACTTTATCCGGCACAAACACCTGAAAAACATGCTTTCATCTGTGGCCCTGGAGATATGATTACCAGTGTTATCAATGGATTAAAAGAATCAGGTTTTTCTGAAAATGAAATTCATACCGAGTTTTTCACTGCTCCTACTTCTGAAGAGAAAACTGAGAGTGCTTCAACCACAACTCCAACTGAAGACACACCTTTTTCTGGAACAGCTAAAATCACTATCACTTTAGATGATGAAGAAACTACATTAGAATTAGCAGATGGAGGAAAAGTAATTTTAGATGCTGCGTTAGACGGAGGTTTAGATGCTCCATTCAGTTGTAAAGGAGGAGTTTGCACCGCATGTAGAGCCAAACTTACCAAGGGTAAAGTAGAAATGATGTCGAACTTCGCGCTAACAGATGGTGAAATCGAAGAAGGCTATATTCTAACCTGTCAGAGTCACCCTAAAAGTGATGTAATAGCACTGAGCTATGATGATTAAGATTAGGCTTTAAGACTATCTCTAAAAATCTTCATTCCTTCTGAACCGCCACATTTAAGTATAGTAAGATTTTCCCTGTTCACTTGTGGCGTGTTCGGGTCTATGACTGTGACTTGAGCGTAGTCTGGAGCATAATGAATGAGTCCAGCTGCAGGATAAACCTGCATGGAAGTTCCTATAATAATTACTTTGTCTGCATCTGAAATGATTTGAGCAGCCTGTTCCATAGCGGGAACCATTTCTCCGAACCATACGATGTGCGGTCTAAGTTGGCTACCTTTTTCACAAGTATCTCCAAGGTTTAGTTCTGTGCCTTCGACATCATAGACCAAAGACGAATCCAGAGTACTTCTGCATTTTCTAATCTCTCCATGAAGGTGAAGAATATGAGTACTTCCTGCTCGCTCGTGCAGATCATCTACATTTTGAGTAATTACATGAACTTCATAATCCTGCTCTAATTCAGCTAGTATCTTATGGGCATCATTTGGTTCGGCTGAAACCACGTTCCTCCTTCTTTGGTTATAAAAGTCTAGAACTAATTCAGGATTTTTCTGAAAACCTTCGGGAGAAGCTACTTCTTCTATGCTATGACCTTCCCACAAGCCATCAGCTCCTCTAAAAGTGGCTATTCCGCTTTCAGCACTAATTCCAGCTCCTGTGAGCGCTACTATTTTCATGATTATATGGCTACTACTTCTGTAACCTCAGGAAGTTTAGATTTCAGCAGTCCTTCTATTCCACCTTTTAAAGTTTGCATACTGGAAGGGCATCCGTTACATGCACCTTTTAACTCTACATAAACTTTACCTTCTTTAAACGCTTTAAAGTCTATGGCTCCTCCATCCTGCTCCACCGCTGGTTTTACAAATTCTTCTAAGAGGATTTTTATCTGGTCATCTAGTTCAGAAGGTGATAAATCTGCTAACTCAGCCAGCACACTTTCTCTGGCTGGGTCTATATCTGCTGGGTCTTCAGCTACTTCTTCTAATTCAGGTACGAAGTTAACCGCCTTTTCATTTTCCATAAGCCAGTCTCTCACGTAAGACCTCATCTGCTGCACTACCAGCTCCCATCCTATGCTATCATCTTTAGTTACGGTAACATAATTAGAACTTATAAAAACGCCTTTTACAAATGGAAAATGAAAAATCTCTTTGGCTAGTGGAGAAGAATCTCCTACTTGTTCCACAGCTGTGTAATTGATTTGGTCACCATTAGAAATGAGCTCTCTATCTGTAACGAACTTCATGGTAGCTGGATTAGGAGTCATTTCAGCGTACACATCTGTAGGTATTAATTTCTTTTCCATGAGAACAAAATTAGCAACTTACCTACTCAATTCCACATGAAGTGTGAGCTCTTATACATCTGTGAAAACTGCCTTGTTTCTATGGGTAAAAGCTGAATTCTCATATTGCCTGTAAATGGTAAGTCTGAAATTAAATCGTAAATCTCTTGTTCTCCTTGAAAGTTTAGAAAAAGCCAAAATCTTTTCTCTCTATCACACCTAGCATAATTAAAGATTTTACCCTCAGCCATCCATTCTGTAAAGACCTTTTCATAGCTCAGGCCGCTATCTTTTAGTTTATTTATCTTAGAATGATTCTTTAATTCGATTAAAAATACCATGGGTCATACATTTTGGTTACTAACTCTAAACCAAAAACGAAGCCAAAACATAACCTTCTGAATTAAAGAAATTTAGACTACAGCTTCACTTCATTATTCACATCTAAGAAAATATCTACTACATGAAGTTCAGTTTCTTCTATTCTGTAGTAGATTCTGTAATTCCAAGCTAGAACGCTTCTGTAGTCGCCTTCCATTCTCCCGAATTTAGCTACACGACTATCCTTCTCTGGATTAACCGCTAATTTTCTTAATCTATTGATAATGGCTTCCTTGGCTTTTTCTGCACCTAAATAACCGTTTCGCTGGTGTTTAGAGATGATTCTCTTCATAGAATTTACCGCCCGGTCTGATATTAGGATTTTTCTTTTAGCCACTGATTTTTCTATTAACCAAAACAAATATAATCAGTAGAATCCAACAGCACATAAGATACATTTAACGAACTTGTTTAAAGTTCAACAAGAGATGCTTAAAACTACGCTTGAACCCTAAGAATCACTTGAAAGGCTTTAGTATTTTGCGCGGTGCAATAAAAAACTTTCTTTACATCTCCGCACATGAAAAAATTCATAATCGCAGTTTGCTTCGTTTTAGCCTTAGTTCAAGTCAATGCTCAAAAAGAACCGTTAACCGTAGAACAAGCCGTACTTGGTTATTACAATGGACTTTACCCTGAAAGTATTCAAGGACTGCAGTGGGTTCCTAATTCTGATTTTTATAGCGCAGTCAACAGTGATATCCTGTACATCTTTGATTACAAAGGAAATATCAAGAAGAAGCTAACGCTAGCAGATATAAAAACTACCATAAAAAACACCGAGGTGAACTACTTACCTCAGCTCACATGGGAGAGTGAAGATGAAGTTTCATTTATCATTGGAAGTAAACTTTATGTCATCAACCCATTCAAGAACAAACTCATAAAATTCATAGACCTTCCAGATGATTTTCAGAACATAGATTATCATCATGCCTCTGAAAATGCAGCCTACACACTTGGAAGAAACCTCTCTGTATGGAGCAATGGAAAAGAGACCAGAATTACTAAAAACGATGAAAACACTACTTCTGGACAAGCTATAGCGCGTTATGAATTCGGTATTTCCAAAGGAACATTCTGGAGCCCAAACGGATCATATCTAGCATTTTACGAGAAGGCAGAACAAGAAGTTAGTGATTATCCTCTGGTAGATTATTCCTCTACACCAGCTGCATCTGCTCCTTTAAAATATCCTATGGCAGGACAGACAAGTGAACACGGAAGAGTAGGAATAGTTGACCCGGAGACAGGTAAAAAAGTGTACCTCCAGCAGAAAGGAGGAAAAGACAGTTATGTAACTAACATAGCATGGAACAATGACAATTCAGCTCTGTACGTAGCACATATCAACAGAGAGCAGACCAGTATGGCTCTGAACAAGTACAATAGAAAAGGAGACTACTTGAAAACCATTTACAAGGAAAATGATGAAAAATACGTAGAGCCTGAAAACCCACCATATTTTATTCCTAATAGTAAGGGCGAGTTTTTATGGATTTCAGAAAAAGATGGCTTTACTAATCTTTATCACATGAATGATGAAGGTCTCATCGGTCAACTTACCTCTTTCACTTTTGACATTACAGACTTTATAGGCTTTAATCAGAAAGGAGACTTAGCCTTCTTTCATGCTACAGGTACTAACCCTACAGAGAATCATGGTTTTATGCTGAACCTAAAAACTAAAGAAGTTACACAGCTAACTACAGAACCAGGTTCTCATTATATCACTGTAAACTCCAGCGGTAAATTCTACATAGACAATTACAGCAGCATTACTGAGCCTCATGTGTATCAGTTAAAATCTACTGATAAAAAGAAAACCATAGAAATACTAAAAGCCGATAATCCACTGGCTGATTATGCCACAGGAACTACTGAGATTTTCCCTAAAAAAACAAGTGATGGCACAGAGCTATGGTGCAGAATGATAAAGCCCAACGCTTTTGATGAAACTAAAAAATATCCAGTGGTAGTTTATGTGTATAACGGGCCACATGTGCAGCTTGTCACTAATTCTTGGCTTGGAGGAGCATCACTTTGGATGCACGCTTTAGCAGAAGAAGGGTATATCGTTTTCACAGTGGATGGTAGAGGTTCTTCTCACCGAGGAATAAATTTCGAACAAGCCATTCACGAGAATATGGGAACGGTAGAAGTAGATGACCAAGAAGAAATGGTCAACTGGTTAAAATCTCTTCCATATACAGATAATGAAAGATTCGGGGTGCATGGCTGGAGTTACGGAGGATTCATGACTACTTCTCTGATGCTTAAAAAACCAGGATTATTTAAAGTAGGAGTAGCTGGTGGCCCAGTCATAGACTGGAGACTTTATGAGGTGATGTACACAGAGCGTTACATGGACACTCCAGAATCTAATCTTAATGGATACCAAGAAGCAGATTTAAAGAACCATGTTCAGAATCTAGATGGAA
>CAZTVP010000088.1:0-8047 GCA_964616995.1 uncultured Comamonadaceae bacterium | reverse complement strand
CCTGGAGAAGAGAGACTTCCCGGTGGAGCTAGTCTAGTGCTGAAGGAGAAGGCATTCGGGGAGGAGCTACCAGAAGCTATATTCGGGCAGCATGTGTTTCCAGAATTAGAAGCTGGAAAGGTAGGGTTCAAACCTGGCATCTACATGGCTAGCACGGATGAGTTGTACTTTACCATAAAAGGCAAAGGTGGACATGGAGCTATGCCCCATAAAAACATAGACCCAGTAGTAGTAGCGGCTGAGGTTATTTGTGCATTGCAACGCATACCTAGCAGAAATGCCAATCCAATTATACCCACCGTGTTAAGCATAGGAAAAGTAGAAGCACTAGGAGCAACCAATGTTATACCGAATGAGGTGAAAATGGAAGGTACGTTCAGAACGCTAGATGAAAAATGGAGAACAGAAGCACACACACTCATACAGCGCATTACCAAGGATATAGCTACTGCACATGGAGCTGAAGCTGAGGTAAATATAAAAGTAGGATACCCGTTTTTATCCAATGATATTCAGCTCACTGAGGCAGGAATAACAGCAGCCAGAGAATACCTAGGAGAAGAAAATGTAGTGGACTTAGAAGTGAGAATGACAGCTGAAGACTTCGCCTATTTTTCTCAAGTAATGCCAGCCTGTTTTTATCGATTAGGAACAGCTTCTCCCGATGGAAGTAATAGTGCAGGAGTCCATAATTCCAAGTTCAATATAGACGAGTCAGCACTAGCAGTAGGAGCTGGACTAATGGCTTATCAAGCCTATAAAAATTTGCTAAACCGCTAAATGAAATGACTAGAAAACTAAGAATTAACGGACACTCACACTTACTTCCTTACCCAGAGCAGATTCCTGCTTTTATGAAAGAAAAGGAGATTTTTTGGGTAGATGATGAGCGGAAGTATATGCTCCAAAAGGGTTGGAAAAGACCAGTAACTGATTCCAGTTTTTTCCTGAATGAAAAACTGGAGTGGATGGAGAAGAATAAGATAGACCATGCGGTAGTGCTGAACCTCTCTCAGTTATACGGAAATGGTCTGAGGCTGGAGGAGATGAAAAAAGTCCTCAGGTTTCAGAATGATTTCAATGCCAAGGTGCAGCATGATAATCCGAGTAAGTTTTCTTGTGGATTTGTGGTACATCCAGGATTTGTGCAAGGCGCACTTTGGGAGATAGAAAGATGTGTAGAAGAATTAGGCCTGAGACTACTCTGTTTGCCTACGCATTTTATGGACAGTATTGGACAGTGGAGATGCATCTTTGATGAGGAAACTGAGCCTATTTTTGAACTGGCTAACAAGTACAATTTGGCCGTAGAAGTACACCCGTATGACGGTGATAAAATGATAAAACTAGAGAATACCGCTTGGCGTTTTCATCTCGTGTGGATGCTAGCACAGTGCGGAGACGCTTATCACTTTTATACCCTAAAAGGCATGCAGGAGAAGTATCCGAAGATGCGCATGTGTTTCGCTCATGGTGGTCAATTGGCTCAAATGAACCTCGGTAGAAGAATTCAAGGGTTTGATGGAAGACCAGATTTATTCCAAGGTATGGTTCACCCTAGAAAAGCTGTAGGGCATCCTAATATTTACTTTGACACACTGGTGCATGATACAGATTCTCTCAAGCTTATGATAGATAGGCAGGGCAGTAACCAAGTTATCATGGGATTAGACGACCCTTATCCATTGGGAGAAATGGAAAGTGAGCCTCAGAGTTCCTATCCTGGAAAAATCCTAGACCTTGCGCTTGAGAAAGGAGTAATTTCTGCGGTGCAAAAGGAGGAAATATGGGAAACCAACGTACTCAGATGGCTTTTCGGAGATGATGAGGAAGGGAAGAAGGAGTTGGTGGAGAAGATTTTAGGGTAAAAGCCCATGATCAACAACCCCTTAAACTACAAGTCTAAGGGGTTGAAAATAAGTTAATTCTAAGAGTTAGTTGGCCACTTCACTCATGAATTTTATGCGTACTGCTCTGAGCTCTTCCTCAGTGAAATCACCGTCAAACTCCTCTTCAGCCGCCCCTAAGTCAGGAGTTTCTGCTTCCATGAAATACTCATAAATTTCTTCTACTGAATCCTCATCTAAAATTTCGTTTACATGATAATCTATGTTCAGCTTAGTTCCACTAGAAACTATAGCTTCCATTTCGTCTAAGATTTCTGGAACTTCTTTTCCCTTAGAGGCTGCTATATCTTCAAAAGGTAATTTTCTATCCACCGTAGTAATGATATGTACCTTAAGTCCGCTTTTGTTTACCACAGACTTAAATACCATATCATTAGGTCTTTCTATATCATTTTCTTCTACGTAATCCTTAATGAGATCTAAAAACGACTGACCGAATTTTCTAGCTTTTCCCTGTCCCACGCCACCTACTTTAGTGAGTTCTTCCATGGTAAATGGATACTGCATAGACATTTCTTCTAACGATGCTTCAGAGAAAATCACATAAGGAGGAAGGTTTTTCTGCTTGCTCACTTTTTTGCGTTGCTCTTTCAGCATTTCAAAGAGAACTTTATCTGTAGTTCCACCTCCAGCTTTGGTATTGGTAATTATAGAACCATCATCCACTTCTTCAAAGTCCATTTCCTTAATTAAGGTAAACGAGACTGGAGAAGCTATGAACTCTCTTCCTTCTACTGTCAACTTAAGTGTTCCGTAGGTTTCTACTTCTTTGCGCAGCAGACCATGAACTACACACTGCCTAGCCACTGCATTCCAGAACTTAGCATCTTTATCCTTCCCTCTTAACCAAAATGGATTCTGATCCATCTTGTAAGTCTTCATTTCAGAAGAATTCTTTCCAGTTAGGATGTCTGCAATGAAGCGCGCTTTGTGATTTTCCTTGACACTCTCCACGGTTTGTAGGAACATCTGAACCTCATTTTTCCCTTCAAATTTCTCCTTAGGATAACGCATGTTATCACATAACTCAGCACCAGGGCCATTCTTCTCATCGAACTCCTCACCGAAGTAATGGAGGATGAATTTTCTTCTGCTCATAGAAGTCTCAGCATAAGCTACCACTTCCTGTATGAGCTGCATACCCACTTCTTGCTCAGCTATAGGTTTACCTTGGAGAAACTTTTCTAGTTTTTCCATGTCCTTATAGCTGTAGAATGCTATGCAGTTTCCTTCTCCACCGTCTCTTCCTGCTCTACCAGTTTCTTGATAATAGCTCTCCAAACTTTTAGGCATGTCATTATGAATAACAAACCGCACATCAGGCTTGTCTATTCCCATACCGAAGGCTATAGTAGCCACTATTACATCTACTTCCTGCATCAGGAACTGGTCTTGAATTCGTGCACGCATGTTAGCGTCCATACCTGCATGATAAGCCATGGCATTTACTCCATTCACTTGAAGGGTTTCTGCTATCTCCTCCGTCTTTTTTCTACTTAGGCAGTAGATGATTCCTGACTTGCCCTCATGCTCACGCACATATTTTATAATTTGCTGAAGCACATTTTTCTTTGGGCGAATTTCATAGTATAGATTATCTCTATTGAATGAAGCCTTAAACACCTTGGCCTCTTTCATGCCTAAATTTTTCTGAATATCCTGCTGAACCTTAGGAGTGGCTGTGGCAGTTAGTGCTATAATAGGCACATCTGCTATCTGGTTTATAATCTCCTTTAACCTTCTATATTCAGGTCTAAAGTCATGGCCCCATTCACTTATACAGTGCGCTTCATCTATGGCCATGAAGCTAATCTTTACCTGCTTTAGGAAATCTATATTAGCTTCTTTAGTCAGAGATTCGGGAGCTACATAAAGAAGCTTAGTCTCACCGCTGCTCACATCTGCCTTTACTTGAGCAGTTTCTGTCTTATTCAAGCTACTGTTTAAAAAGTGAGCCACGCTATCATTTTCACAAAACCCTCTTATGGCATCCACTTGGTTTTTCATAAGAGCTATGAGTGGTGATACTACTATAGCCACACCCTCTGTCATAAGAGCAGGCAGTTGATAGCATAGACTTTTTCCACCTCCAGTGGGCATGATTACGAATGTATCCACACCATCTAAAAGTGATTTAATAATGTTTTCTTGATCTCCTTTGAAATTCTTGAAACCGAAGTACTTCTGAAGAGCCTCTTTTGGTTCTACTGTTGGGGTCGTCATAAGGGTTATTTCCTACTTTTGTAGACTAAAGATAACACTAAATATATTGCGCGGTGCAATGTTTTTAGAAGTTTTCTCTCAACCTGCTGCTCTTGACAACATCAGAAACCATTATTCAGTCAGCTAAAAGCACTCTTTCACTAGAGGCTGCTTCATTAAACAACCTCATTCAGCATATTGACGACCGGTTTGTGAAGGTAGTAGAGCATATCTACGGCATGAAAGGTAGAATGATAGTCTCAGGAATAGGGAAAAGTGCCATCATAGCCCAAAAAATAGTAGCTACCATGAACAGTACAGGCACTCCAGCTATATATATGCATGCGGCAGATGCTATCCATGGAGATTTAGGACTAGTGCTGGAAGATGATGTAGTGCTCATCATTTCTAAAAGCGGAAACAGCCCAGAGATTAAAGTGCTCAGTTCGTTAGTAAACTCACGCGGGAACAAGCTCATAGGAATGGTAGGTAATATGAGCAGTGACTTAGCCAAGAAATCAGATTTTATTCTGAACACAACAGTTAGTGAAGAAGCCTGCCCAAATAACCTAGCTCCTACATCCAGTACCACAGCTCAAATGGCCATGGGAGATGCCTTGGCGGTTTGTCTGATGGATTTAAGAGGTTTCGGTTCGGAAGACTTTGCCAAACATCATCCAGGTGGAGCTTTAGGCAAGCAGCTTTATGTAAGGGTAGGAGATATTCTTTCTGAATCTTCCACTACAGTTTCTAAGAAAACTCCCGTTAGAGAGGTGATTCTGGCCATAAGCAGTAGCAGACAAGGAGCCACTACGGTAGTAGAAAATGGAGTGGTACATGGCATCATCACAGATGGGGATTTAAGAAGAATGCTAGAGTCCAATGCAGATATCAACACGGCTACTGCTGATGAAATAATGACCACTTCTCCAAAGACTATTCAGCAAAATGAGTTAGCTGCCAATGGTTTTAGACTAATGGAAAAGCATAACATTACACAGTTAGTGGTTTTAAATGAAGAGACTTACGCTGGACTCATTCATCTTCATGACATTTTAAAAGAAGGCATATACTGATGGCAGAGGAGAAAGAAATGAGCTTCTTAGACCACTTGGAAGAGCTCCGGAAAAGAATTATTTGGATAGTGATTTCAGTGGCAGTGGGAGGAGTGCTAATGTTTGTTTTTGAAGGTGTAGTAGAAAACATAATAAATGGTCCTAGAAAATCAGATTTCATTACCTATAAAGCGCTTTGCAAAATCTCTCAAGCCACGGGATTAGATGATTCTCTCTGTTTTACGGATTTGGATTTTGAGATTCAAGGGTTAACCATGCTTAGTAATTTTACGGCTCAGTTCATAGTGGCTATAGTAGGAGGGATTATCATAGCTTTTCCTTTTATTTTTTATCAGCTATGGATGTTCATTAGGCCCGGCTTAAAGCAGAATGAAATAAAAGCAGTAAATGGAATTTCTTTGGGAACCAGTGCACTTTTTTTCATGGGTGTAGCTTTCGGTTATTTCGTTTTATCACCACTCTCAGTTCGTTTCTTAGGAACGTATGAATTCCTAGATTCAGCTATGAAACCAAGTATTATGAGTTACATAAAATTGGTAGCTTCTTTAAGTCTGGCTACAGGATTAATATTTCAGTTGCCAGTGGTTATTTATTTCCTAGCTAAAATCGGGATAGTTACGCCTGAAGGACTTAGAAAATATAGAAAGCACATGCTTGTGGCGGTGCTGATTTTAGCAGCAGTCATCACTCCTCCAGATGTGTTTAGCCAGCTATTGGTAGCTTTTCCAGTATTGATATTATATGAAATCAGTATAAGAATAGCAGCCCGAGTTCAAAAAGCAGAGCAGACTCAAGCCCTTGCAGAGTCCTAGATGTTTATTGCCATTTATGACTTTTAGAAATCAACTTTTTTAAGATATTAGTATCTACTTGTTCAAGCTTCTTAATATACAGACAGCCTTTTCCCGTTTTATGTGGGCCTAGCTTAGCTAGAAGTTCAGGCTCTGAATTGATATCATACATTACATACACAGTAAGATGGGCTTTCCCAGGTGAGAATCCTGTATGGAACCACTCGTACTCTTCTCCATTTTTTCTTTTGTACTTGTACTTGCCGTAAGCTATGATGCTTTTGCCCCATATTTTAGGTTCTGTGCCAGTGATATCCTCCATGAGCTTAAGCATTTGGAGACTATCTTCTTTCCTTACTTTAGGGGTTACACCAGATATGAATTCTAATACATCCTTATCTGTTTCTGTGTTTACGAGCGTTTTTTTGGAATTGGACATGTTCCTAGATATGTGATCAATTTACCACTTCCCTAAGATGAAAATTAGGTAGATTTTCTTGATCGTAGTGATTTTTAATTTTCACAGGCATCACCAAAGGCGCCTAAAAATCCACCTAAATCAGCTACGTTTACAAATCCATCTCCAGTGAAATCTCCTTTACAATTATCTTCAGGAGCATAAACGCAAGAGTCATCTTGTACAGTAGCGTTAGTGTCATAGTTCAGTGCCAGAATATCCATACAACCTATACAGCTATAATCGCATGATCCGTCATCAGAAGTAGCAGAAGAATTATAGTTACAGGCCTCTGGATAAGTACATCCTTGAACATCTGTAGAAGAGCTTTGTGTAACATCATCAAACAAGAAGGTAGAATTTATAGATCCGTCTCCTACCACTCCATAATTGAACATGAAGACGATATTGTCGTAATTCCCAGGCAATCCTGTAAAATCCCACGATAATTCTTCCCATTCTCCAGATGTGGTGGTAGGAACATTTATCTCTACTGGTGCTCCAGTTCCTTCCAGTTTTAATTTCATGATGATACCTGCAGGAGCAGTGGTAAAAAGTTTCATGCTGAATACACCTTCAGTGCTTAAATCCAAGTTTTGGCTTAGCTGTACTTTACTTCCAGACCAAATAGTCCCTCCATTTCTAACTATCTGAGCTACTGTAGCAGAGGTATTAATACCACCTATTTGAGGATTAGGAATAACTGTAGCAGTTCCACCATCAAAGTCAGTGAAGTCACCTGTGGTGATGTCTGATTCAAAGGTAAATGGGAGTGACTGTGCGGTGCAAAATAAAGAGGTAGCCATAAAGGAAACCAGAAATAGAATTCTCATAAGGTTGAATTTTTCGTAAGAGGATTTGGATATCCAGTCTAAAAGTAAGTCATTCAGGCTCAGCTATTACGAACTAAGTGTAAAAAGTACATTTATTTCTTTGAGTTTTTCTCTGCTATCTGAAAGAGAATTAGGGTTAAAAAGAAAAACAAGTAGCTCATCTACTGGTTAAATGGAATGAAGATGAATAGAACTTATTTCCTGAACAACTTGCTCACTTGAAGAAAATGGTTTTAAGCTTCAGCACACCCGGATTAGCGCGGTCGAAGATTATTTTTAAAAAAATTAGTGGGTAAGAATTGATTTCGAGTCACCCTAAGAACTTGTAAGATTACCTAGTGGTCTCAAAGCTAAACAACTTCCCCACCTTTAGACTGAACCCGTCTTTTCCTTCTTCTTTTCGGTCTTCATAAACGATGAAGTTTTCTTCTTCATTATTAGAAATTCTCTTGGCAGTAGTATTGATAGCTTTTAGTGCTAAGCCTTCTTCGTCTTTTACTTCTGCTCGGTTTAACACTTGTGACCTGATGAGCTGCAGTGGTGTTTGAGCTTGGCTTGCTAGCAGAGGCGCTTCATTGGACTCTAGCTCTTCTAAGGCTGGTTCAGCATAAATGGCTAATCCACCTAAATCTACCGGAAGAGAAGTAGGATTTACTAGCTCGGTAGATGTCGATTGAGTAGGAATAAGCACATCATTTGTTCTGGCAGTCAATACTGCTATATCTTCCGCATCATTAGCATAAGTAATCTCTTCGTAGTTAGTAACTGAGTTAGGAGTGGA
>CAZTVP010000087.1:0-8062 GCA_964616995.1 uncultured Comamonadaceae bacterium | reverse complement strand
CAATCGGGTAAACCTAACTCAGGTTCTTCTACCACTACATCTGAAAGTGTGAACATGAACGTAAACATAGGCGGAGTAAACATGGGAATGGATGTGAATATTTCAGAGACTTCTACTCATTCTGTAGAATACACAGAGGAAATCAGCTATGAAGTAGCAGAAACTGTAGAAGTGGTAGAAGAAGACCCATGTGCTTTTGGTATGGCGAGTATGGACTATGAAAGAGCTAAAAAATCTATCAGTGAAAAAGCTTTTTCGGATTCTAAGATGACCATGGCTAAGCAGGTAACTAAGTCTAATTGCCTCACTTCAGAACAAGTGAAGGGAATTATGGAGATTATGGATTTTGAAGACGATAGACTGGAATATGCCAAGTTTGCTTATGATTACTGCATGGACAGAGGAAACTACTACGTAGTAAACGATGCCTTCGACTTTGAATCTACCATAGAAGAATTAGACGAGCATATTCACCGTTAATAGTTACTTTTTCAGAACGGTTATTGTGGGAGTTGTAGTGAACTTTGCACCGCAAAATGTAATGACATGAACACCATTCATCCAAGTTTTAATCAGGCAGAAGAAGCTACCAAGAAAGGCGCTTATGAAGATGCCTTAAGCTTATACGCGGAAGCTATTCTAGCTGAGCCAGCTAATCCTGTATATTATAGTCAACGTGGGGTGTGTCATTATCACTTAAAGCGTTTTGATGAAGCGCTGGCAGACATGAACAAGGCTGTAGAATTAGACCCAAGTTATTCGTACAGATACGCTTCTAGAGCATACATTAAAGATGCTATGGGAGATGTGAAAGGTGGAATAGCTGATTATCAAAAGGCCATAGAACTAGACCCTGAGGACGCTGTTTCTTATAACAATCTGGGGTTATTGGAGGAGAAATTAGGATACATTGAAGCCAGTAAAAAGAATTTCAAAAAGGCAGATGAACTGGCCAAGCTTCTAGAAGAAACTGGAATAGTGACGGAAAAGGAACTCATGAATTCTAAAGCGGCTAAACCTCAGAATATTCAAAAAGAGCTCGACCAGAAAAAAGAGGAAAAAGTTCAGTCAAGTATTTCAGAAGAAATAAAAGGGGTTTTCACAAAAAAGGATACTTTTAGGGAGTTCGTTTCTTTCATCAGAAATGGATTTAAAACTAAAGAATGATAATCCTTTTTACCCTCTATGCATAAACCCTTCCTGCGCTCTGTAGCAGAAACTATTTACGATACACATCAAGAACATCTGGGAGAAATCCTTCTGGTGGTTCCCGGAAACCGTGCGGGTAGAATTCTGCTTAATTACTTAAAAGAATCTATTCAGGGCAGCGTTTCTTGGCTGCCTGAGATGAAAGGGATAAGTGAACTCGTAAGTTCACTAAGTGACCTGAAGCTGCTGGACAGATTAGAACTGCTCATAGAGCTATTTCAAGTCCACAGAAAATTTAATGAGGAAGAGACCTTTTCTTCATTTCTGAAATGGGGAAACACCGCGCTGTCAGATTACAATGAAATAGAAAATTATCTGATCAACTCAGAGAGACTTTATGCGGATTTAAAGGACATAAAAGACATAGAGGACTGGAGTTTTAATGAAGAAGTACTCAGCGCAAACCAGCAGAAGTTTCAGGACTTTTGGGATTACTTAGGAAGGTTAAAAAAAGCGTTCGATAATCAGCTCAGTGGGCAAGGATTAGGATACGCAGGACTTCTCATGAAAAATGCATTGGAGAAACTGGAACTACCCGATTTTTCGGTTCCTTACAAGCATATTTATTTCATCGGGTTAAACGCCATATCTAATGCTGAGCGTGAACTTATTCATAGATTAAATGAGAAAGTTAATCTCACAGTTCTCTCAGATTCAGACACCTATTACCAATCGAATCCGGTGCATGAAGCAGGTCATTTTATGCGTAAGCAGGAAGAGTTTTTTCAGCTGAAACATGAACTTACAGATGGGTTCAGCCAACCCAAAAATATCAACTACATAAGAGCTAATACTGTCTTAGGAATGGCACAAGTAGCGGCATCATTGTGCAAAGGAAATATTGAGAAAACGGCTCTTATATTAGGAGATGAGAAGCTTCTAACTCCCTTACTCACACATTTACCACCAGAAATAAATGAGGCCAACATCACAATGGGTTATCCGCTGGTAGAGGGTTCCGTTTGGTTCGGGATAACAGATGTATTAGACCTTTGTTTAGCGGTGCAAAGAGATGAATCTACCACACTAGAATCTGTGTACGCTATAGTAGAAAACGCTTATTTGAAAACAGCTCTATCAGATTTATCAGAAGTAAACTCTCGCTTAGAAGAACACACAGCTGCCGGAAAGTTCCGATTAACTAAAGATGAAATTATAGGAGTTTTTTCGATTACGGAATGGATAGGGGATTTGCTGAAATCTGAAACTTCCTCTGAGCTTTTAACTCACGTATTAGGAGTAGTTCATGAATCTTTTGAGTCTGAGAATAATGGTTATGGATTCATAAAGGAGCAGATTGCATACGCTTATCAGCTCGTACAGAAGATGATTAAAAAGGTGAGTTCTATTCCAGAGTTGGAAGATTTTCAGAGTTTTTATCCGTTTATTCAAACCATAGCTAAAAACGAGAAAGTTCCATTTTTAGGTGAACCATATGGAGGATTACAGATTATGGGATTACTTGAAGCCCGAGCACTCGATTTTGACAGAGTAATTTTCTGTGGAGCTACGGATGCACTCCTTCCAGCAGTAAGTTCTGACAGTTCGTTTATTCCATTTGAGTTAAAAGTTTTAAACGGGCTTCCTACGAATAGAGAAAAAGAAGCAGTATTCGGGTATAGTTTTTACAGACTACTCCAGCGAGCAGAAAACATAGACCTCATTTATGTAGAAACTGAAGAAGGACTAGTAGCTAACGAAAAAAGTAGATTCTTAACTCAACTTGAGAATGAGTTACCTTCTTATTCTGGAACAGAGATAAATTACCATCGTGTAGCAGAAAGTACAGAATCAGAACTCGTAAAAGTACCCTCAGTGGTTAAAACTGAAGGTCATGTAGAGGAGATTGAAAAACTATTGCACCGCGGAATATCTGCTTCAGCCATTAACACTTTTCTTTCCTGTCCAGCCGATTTTTATTATAAGTACGTAGTAGGCATTAGAGAACCAGAAAAAACAGGTGCTGTCATCCACCCAAGTGTAAGTGGAAGCATTCTTCATGATACATTAGAATCTCTTTATACTCCTCTCGTTAAGAAAGTATTAACTGAGGATAACCTAAAGGCTATAGGGGAGAGAGCTATGAAAGAGCTTGACCATCAGATAGAATTAAAGAATCTCACTCAGTTTATGAATCAGGGCGAGAATAAGCTGGAGCTTCTGGTGATGAGGGAAAAACTGAAGAACTACTTGAACTGGGAAAAGTCAGAGATTAAACGACTGAAAAAAACAGGTCAGGTAATTACCATTTATGCATTAGAAAAGAAATATAAAGTTCAGGTTCCTGGCCTACAAACTCCATCTGGAGTTCCGGTTACACTGGCTGGATTCATAGACCGGATAGACCGTGTGGGAGATACTTTTCGTATAGTAGATTATAAGTCAGGGAAGGTAGAGTCTACACAAGTCACACTTCCAAGTTCGGGAGAATTTACGGACGGTAAAAAGAGTAAAGCTCTTCAGCTAATGACATATGCGCTTATGTCTGCTGAGGAAATACCTGAATTGAAATCCAATGCTTTTATAGCAGGAAATATTTCCCTACACAATATTTCTCTCGGACTTCAGACCCTAAAGGAAAGTAGAAAACCAACTCTTCAAATTACGGAGAAGGAACTTGAGCAATTCAAAGAAATGCTGAATCAAGTAATAGCTCAAATAGTGAATATGGAACAGCCTTTCGAGCATAATTTGAAGGCAGAATACTGTGATTTCTGTTTGGTTTAGTTGAATTAATCATTCACTATGTGTTGAATATATTTCTAAGCTTAAGTCTATAGATTTGGCTAAAGGCTAAATTTGATTCCATCAAGAAAGTGCTTATCATAACATATTATTGGCCTCCGAGTGGAGGGGGAGGTGTTCAGCGCTGGCTTAAGTTTACCAAGTACTTTCAAGAAAAAGGTTGGCAGCCGATAGTTTACGTACCTGAGAATGCAGAATATCCAGCTACGGATGAAAAACTTAGTGCTGAAATTCATGAGTCTGTTCGGGTGATTTCTCAGCCCATATGGGAGCCGTATGCACTCTATAAAAAGTTCACTGCACGAGACAAGGATGCCAAAATAGCCACTGGATTTACTTCTGAAAAGGGAAAAATATCTACTGCAGAAAAGGTGAGCAGATGGGTGCGAGGCAATTTGTTTATTCCAGATGCGCGTAAATTTTGGATAAAGCCGAGTGTAAAGTATCTGAGTAATTTCATTAGAGAGCATGAAGTGAATGCCGTAATTAGCACAGGCCCGCCACACAGTATGCATTTGATAGCTCAGCAGCTGCGCAGAAAATTTAAAATTCCTTGGATAGCAGATTTCAGAGACCCATGGACTACCATAGATTACGTTCAAGAGCTCAGCTTAACCAAAAGTTCTAAGAATAAACATGACCAGTTAGAAACAGCGGTATTAACAGAAGCTCAGAAAGTAATAGTGGTGGGAAAATCTATGAAAGATGAGTTCAGTCACAAGGTGAGTTCTTCCAATATAGAGGTGGTGCCAAATGGTTATGATGAAGATGACTTTACTGAAGGGAAAAAAGAATTAGACGAGAAGTTCAGTATGGCACACATCGGTTCATTTTCGCCTAGTAGAAATATTCAAGCGTTCTGGCAAGCTCTTTCTGAACTGGCTAAAGATGATTCTGTATTTAAAAATGATTTACAGGTGAAATTAATAGGTGCAGTGGATGGTTCAGTGTATCAGTCCATAGGTCAATTTGGACTAGAGGAACAAGTGGAATCTCTGGGGTATATGGCTCATGATGAGGTATTAAATCATACTCTTGGTTCTCAGGTTTTACTACTCTTCATTAATAGAACACATAACGCTAAAAGTATTTTGACTGGGAAAGTGTTTGAGTATTTGAAGTCTGGGAGGCCTTTATTGACCATTGCACCGCCAGATGGAGACTTAGCTGAATTATTAGAAAAGGTAGAAGCAGATAGTATAATTGACTATGATGAAATTTCTGACATCAAGACTAGAATTTTAGCCTACTATGAAGAGTGGAGAAAAGGTAAATTGCACCGCGAATATCAAAACATTCAGCAGTACAGTAGAAGAAACCTCAGTCATAAGGTAGCTTCTATGCTTGATGAAATAACCGACAGTAAATGAAGGTAATAACAGTAGTAGGTACACGTCCTAATTTTATAAAAATCACTCAGTTTCCCAGAGTGTTTAAAGCCGCTGGTATAGACCATAAAATAGTTCATACAGGTCAGCATTATGACCATAAGATGAGCACGGTTTTCTTTGATCAGTTTGGGTTTCAGCCAGATGTTTTTTTAGATATAGAAAAGAAAGCACCAGGGCCACAAACGGGAGAAATCATGATGAAGTTAGCTGAGCTGTTTATGGAAGAGCAGCCAGACTTAGTCATTACTCCTGGAGATGTGAATAGCACACTGGCCTGTAGTTTAGCAGCCAACAAAGTAGGCATTCCTATAGCTCACTTGGAGAGTGGGCTAAGGAGCTTTGACCGAACAATGCCAGAGGAAATAAACCGAATTTTAACAGATGAAATAACTGACCATTTCTTCGTTACAGAGCAGAGTGGAATAGACCATTTAAAGGCAGATGGCAAGTCTGATGAAAGCGTTCACTTTGTAGGTAATACTATGATAGATACGCTGGTAGCTTTCGAACCTCAGATTAGTGAAAGTGATGTGCTACAGAAGTATAATGTGGAAGTAGGCGAGTATTTTTTAATTACCATGCACCGGCCTGCTACCGTAGATAACAGAGAAGGATTAGAATTCGTGTCTGACTTGGTAAAACACCTCTGTAGTCAGAAAAAGGTGGTTTTTCCGATTCACCCTAGAACTATGAAGAACCTTCAGGCAGAAGGTCTGTTCACCGAGTTAGCCATGATAGAAAATCTGGCTTTTACTGAACCGCTGGATTATTTCAGTTTTCAGAGATTGATTAGAGATGCTCACTGCATTCTCACTGATAGTGGAGGAATCCAGGAAGAAAGTACGTTTAGGCAAGTGCCATGCTTCACGCTTAGACCAAATACAGAAAGACCTATAACATGCACCATGGGAACTAACCAACTTTTGCCTAATGATTTAAATGCAGTAAAAGAAGCCTTGGCTCAACCGTTTAAATCGGGTCAGATTCCACCTCTGTGGGATGGTAAGTCTAGTGAGCGGATAGGGGAGATTATAAGAAACTTAGGTTAAGACTTTTCTCGTTCACAGTAAACGATGTAATAACGTGGAGTGAACCTTCTTAGAATTGGTCGAATTCCTAGTTTTTTGATAGGACTTGTCCACTGTTCAGAATCTATGATTTTCCACCCCGCTTTTTCTAACAGCATGTTAAACTGCCTCGGTTCAAATTCATGATAATGCCTATCGAAAGGGTCGTTTTCATTCCAGTATGCTGAGGTAAACCAGAGTTTTAGTGGAACGGAGGCCACTAATTTATCGGCTTTAGCATGTTTTAATAATGGATAGGGACTAACTAAATGCTCGAAAATCTCAAAAGCTGTTAGAACAGTGGCATCAGTGTTTTGTACGGGAGTAATGGTGTCGTCAAGGTCATTCTCAGTTCCAGTGTATGATATCTTATAGCCTTTAGATTTCATCAACTCCCCGAGAGAGTTCTTAGGTCCTAAATCTAGGATAGGTTCATCAGTAGAAACATACTTCTGAAGAAAAGAGATGGTCTTAGTGAATCTTCGGGCTTGGCTGTAATTAGTTCCTTTTACTTCTATCATTTAATTGAATAGTTGCGTGTATAATGATGTGAGCTTTTCACCTTCTACGGTCGTATTGAATTTAGTAGAAACAGCTTGTTTACCATTTTGTCCAAATGTAGTGAGCATTTCACGGTCATGAAATAATTTCTCAATGGCTTCTGCAGCTTTTTCTGGACTTTTATCTGGGTAGGATAAACCTGCTTCACACTCTTCAATTATACGTTTGATATAAGTACTGTCTGATACAAGAGAAGCTGTCCCACTCCACATGTATTGAAAGATTTTATTTGGGCTAGTATTACTGTTGTGCTCATTTCTGAAATGTGGAATTAGAGCTAGGTGACACTTGCTGAGCACCTCCATTACTTCCTCTTGACTTTTCCAGCCCAAGAATTTAATCTGACTTGTTAATCCTAGTTTAGAGCTGAGCTCTTTAAGTTCATTTTCATAAGCTCCCTTTCCAAGAATATGAAGATGAACAGCTATGTCTTCTTCTTTAAGAATTTCTAGTGCTTTTATGATTACCTGCACACCTCTACTTTCATTTAATCCGCCAGCATAGAAAAGAGTAAAATTTGAATAGAGTTTTTTCTCTGGTGCAGAAAGTCGATTTGGGTCTATTACATTTTGATATACAGTGTTTTTTTCGATGATAGAAGGACTGAATTTAGACATACGACCGGTCATTTCTTTACAAGTTGTAATTACCCTATCGGCTTGGTCTATCATGTTTTTTTCAAATTTCCTCCATTGTGGAGTACTACTCAAAAGTTTACCAAGTGTAGTATTGGTATGTTTAGCTAGATGAAGAAGTTCAGGCCAGTTTTCATGAAGGTCTAAGATGAATGGAACATTCTTCTTTTGTGCTATTTCTAAACCCACTTGAGCCATAGGTAAGTCGTGTGCGTGAACCGCATCAAACTCGTAGTTAGTAGCTATTTGTCTCAAAAATTTCCTCCAAAAATTAAAGTAGAAAGGAAACTTAAGCGCTCCTACACTGGTTTTATGAGTGAATGCAGAAATAGGTTTTCTATGTACTGTGAGCTTTTCACTGATAACTTCCTTAGACTTAGCGTTTCTCTTTGTAAAACATGCTAGAACTACACTAATCCCAGACTGATTGAGAATTTCTATTTCATTAGAAACC
>CAZTVP010000086.1:0-8067 GCA_964616995.1 uncultured Comamonadaceae bacterium | reverse complement strand
ATCTGTTAGTTCAAAAGGAATTTTCCTAAATAGTTGACTTTCATCACTCCATTTGGACGAACAAGAGGATACTAGTCCTAGTATCAGAAAAAAGAATAAGACTTTTTTAAGCATGAAATTGTGTTATGGCTAAAAACTGAAAAATGATCTTCCAAAGATCAAATATTTCTATATGTTTTGCTTAGCTTTATGAACTATTAACCAAAACAAACTTTTTATGATTAAGTTGACTTCAATTCTCAGCTCTACTCTTTTGTTTCTGATTTTATCGATTCCACAAATAACATTCAGTCAAGCCCCAGAAAAAATGAGTTACCAATCGGTAATTAGGGATTCCAACGGAGACCTTTTAACTGAAAGCCTTGTGGGTATTCAAATCTCAATACTTCAAGGTTCTGCAAATGGAACTACAGTATATGCGGAAACTCATTCAGTATCTACCAATCTAAATGGGCTGGTAAGCTTGGAAATAGGAAATGGCTCTATAGTAACTGGCACCTTTTCAGGAATAAACTGGAGCTCAGGACCTTACTTTGTGAAGACTGAAACAGATCCAGAAGGCGGATCAAATTACTCGATATCCGGGACAAGTGAACTCTTGTCCGTCCCTTATGCCCTCTACGCCAAGGAATCTGGAGGAAATACAAATACTCATTGGTCAGCTTCTGGAGATGACATTTATAACTTGAATGTTGGAAATGTGGGGATAGGTGTTTCGAATCCAGATCAAAAACTTGTGGTTGAGGATTTGATAAATGGAGCAACGATCAACCCAACAGTTAAGATCGTAACTCACAATTGTGGTGATCCCTGCGGGCAAGTTAATGAAACACAAGCCATCTCTCTGCAAAATGAGAATCCCTCTCCTGGGAATGCGGTTGGTATAGGATTTGCTGACTATGGACAAGATCAGACACCCTCCGCTTGGATAGGTGGAATACTTAATGATAAAACTAATCATTATGGGGATCTCTTGTTCATGACGAGAGATGCCGATGGAATTACTGACCGTATGGTGATTAAGAGTGATGGTAATGTGGGTATAGGCACTAGTAGTCCTGAAGAAAAACTGCATGTTGCCGGTACCTTAGAGGTGGATCAGAAGATACAAGCTCATGACAACGGAGGGTTAGAGTTCGCTACAGATGAGGGCACGACTAGGATGACCATCCAAGAGGATGGAGATGTAGGCATCGGTACATCTGTACCAGCCGAAGAATTGCATGTGGTTGGCGACATTCGCTCAGATGGTGTGTACCACATCAATAGCAGTGATGGTAACCCAGCAGGAACCATATACACTACCGAACAATCAGGAGCTAATAACGGATTGGTGATCGATGCCAGTCGGGGAGCAGGGAAAATGATTTTTCGTACCAATGCCGGAGCAGATGGCCCAGGAGAGCGCATGCGAATAACAGGGGCGGGAAATGTTGGTATTGGTACATCCAGTCCGAGTAAGAAGCTGCATGTGATAGGTGAAGTGCGGGTAGAGTCTAATACGGATGGTTTAGCCGTTTATTGCGCCACTACGAACAATGATGATACGCCTTTCTTAGTGCGTTCTGGCAATGGGAGTATCGAAGGGATGATCGTACGAGCCAATGGCAATGTGGGCATGGGGACCATCAACCCCCAGTCAAAACTTGCCGTTGATGGCAAAATAACATGTAAAGAAGTAGAGGTCACTTTAGCAGGTTTTCCTGATTATGTATTTGAGGAGGATTACGACATGCTTACCCTTGAAGAAGTGGAGGCTTATATTAAAGAGCATGGTCATTTACCCAATGTTCCGTCTGCTGGAGAAGTGGAGGAAAACGGTCTAGGACTTGGTGAAATGAACAAGCTTTTACTAGAGAAAGTTGAGGAATTAACCCTGCATGCCATAGAGAATGAAAAAAGAGTAAAAGAGCTAGAAGAACTCCTATTGGAAATATTGAAAGATCGCACACTATCTAACGAGAAGTAATATGATTATTAATTTTACACAGTGGTTAGGTCTAGGACCTAGATCACTATTTATCCTAATTTTTATTACTGTCTGCGCGTTGCAATTGAATGCACAGAAAAACAAAGAGTACATTCTAAAAAACACTAATGTAGAAGCGCTCAACAAGTTAGCAGAAAGGCTCCAGAAAGAAAATGAACAGCTATTTCAAACGGCTAAAGAAAAAGGCTGGCCTACTTCAAATTTAATTGGCATTGATTTTAATGGCAACCCCATGTATGTAAAACCGACTAACGCTACTGCTAGTGAAAGGACTAAAACCACGGAACTAAGAGAAGATTTTGGTGTTAATGGTTCTGGAATGAACATCGGTATGTGGGAAGCAAATGACAATATCATAGAAGATGAAGACACCACAATACTATGGTCTCCAAGAACTAGCCACGAACAACTGCTAGGACGTATTACTCAAATAGATGTAGAGACTAATTCAGGTGGATTTTTTGCCTCTCATGCTACTCATGTGGCCGGGACTCTTATAGGCAGTGGCAACGGTGATAGCGATGCCAGAGGTATGGCACCATCAGCGACATTAAGTTCTTACAGCTCGGCTAATGATTTCACTGAAATGGCCACTGCTGCAGGAAATGGAATGTTAATATCCAATCATTCTTATGGGACCATTTCTGGTTGGGAACGGGATGGCTCTGCCTGCACTGGCCTGGCCTCAAAATGGACCTGGTATGGGGGACCTAACCAGTTTAATGTGAATGGTGAAGACCCTAATTTTGGAGCTTATTCCTCTAGTGCAAATCGAATAGATAGTATTTGCTGGAATGCTCCAATGTATCTCCCCGTGAAATCCTCAGGTAATGATCATAATGATGTACCTAGTGAAAATATTCTTTGTGATGATGATGTTAGAAATGGCTCAAATGGGACATATGTTACCTATAATGCAGATGTACATCCTGGTAGTGATGGTAGTAATGATAGTTCAATAACCACATGGGGTAATGCCAAGAACAATTTAACCGTAGGAAATGTTCGATATACTGAGAATTCGGGATCAAATTCTGAGGTAATTAATGCAAGTTCCAGTAGAGGTAAGACTGATGATGGCCGAATCAAACCTGATATTTGTGGCATAGGAACTGCTGTTTATAGTGCAGATTCTGAGGCAAATGATGACTATTCTGAAAAAACCGGAACTAGTATGTCTGCGCCTAATGTAGCAGGGTCACTCCTACTACTGCAGGAGCTCTACGAAGAAGAAAATGGAAACAGTATGCGTAGTGCCACTTTAAAAGGTTTAGCCATTCATACTGCTAAAGACTTAGGTAACGATGGACCTGATTACACCTACGGATGGGGATTATTAGACGCAAACAAAGCAGGTGATGTCATTAGTATTGCTGCTTCTGGAGCTAATGGCCATCGTATATTTGAGATTCCTTCAATCACTACCGCAGGGTATTCTTATTCATTTATAAAGAACGGTCAAATTAAGGTCACCCTTTGTTATACAGATGTGCCAAATTCTATTCAAATAATCAGTAATGACCCAGCACCTAGATTAATAAATGACCTTGATGTAAAACTAATAGGCCCTAATGGAGATACATACTTTCCATTTGTATTAAACCCCAATAATCCAGATGATATAGCCACCACAGGAGACAATGACAGGGATAATGTAGAGCAAATATTATTAGACATTCCTTTTGATCCTGTTACTGAAGGACCTTATACAGTAGAGGTTTCAGTGGAAGGTTCTATTACCGAAAGTCAACCATTTTCTTTAATCATATCTGGAATGTCTGATGGCTGCGGAGGAGATGATCTAGTACTCGGGGATAATACTGTGGATCCAGGTTACTATAACGAACAAACTATTACTTGTGAAGGAACTGTGGAAAGTGGTTCTAATGTAATCTTTGCAGCAGGAAGCGGAGTTCGTTTATTAGTGAATGATGGAACAGGATTCCACGCTTTACCAGGATCAAACTTCAGAGCCATAGCTCTTCCTTGTGATTAAACCTTAACGACCAATCTAAATGGATAAATTATTTCTTCTCATATTATTTCTAACATTACCTTTTATTGGAATTTTAGCTCAAAACGGTGTTCACTCCTCAGGAGGAGAAGCTATTGGTAATGGCAGCGTCTCCTACTCTATCGGACAAGTAGTTACTATTACCTCCTACAGTCAGTCTGATCAAAGCACCGCTTTTCAAGGAGTTCAAATCCCTTATGAAGAATTAGATATATTTTTTTGTCCAGGAGATTTTAATAACGATGGTTTCGTCAATGTTGGAGACATAGGTGGATTCCTAGGTGAATTTGGTTGCACTCTACCTGACATTTGCGCAGGAGACTATAATGAAGATGGAAATACTAATGTTGGAGACATAGGAGGGTTTCTAGGTACATTTGGATCTGAATGTCAATAGCAACTGGTTAGGACAGGAAAGAAGTTGAGCCAGCTTGAAGTCGATTAAATTGTTAAACAAGGTGTAGACGAGAAACCGAAGTCGTGATTGAATTGATTCAATTCTTTTGTCGCTGTGATTTTTGAAAGACTGGAATTAGATTTAGTAGCCTTCTTTTGAATATGACTTATAACATCTTCAAATGAATTTTAGGTGAGAATAACCCTTTCATGTTTAAATATTAGAAATCTGAGGAACACAGCTTAATTATAATAATCTCAAAACAAACTCCCCTGCCCACTCTCATCTACGCCACGACTAGGCTCTTCATCGGGTATTTCTATGTCCATTTCTATGTCTTTAGGGTCTTGCTTAATGACTTTTTCTTCTTTAGTAGATTTCTTGGATTTCGCTTTTGATTTGGTTTTTGGCTCAGCAGTTGACTCTACGGCTTCTCCATTCTCATCCAACTCAACAGCTTCTTCCTTTGTCGATTCTGCCTCATCTGTAGAACTCTCTTCTAACTCTGAACTATTCTCATCTGAACCCTGCTCATCAATATCATGAGAATCCACTTCAGAATCAGAATCAGAATCAGAATCAGAATTCGAACCTCGAACATCCAACTTCGAACCAACCAACTCCGCTAGCGCCTCCGCTTCCTTCTCTTCATCTGGCTCAAGCATAGAAACCTCTGTTACTGGTAGATTGTGCAACTTATTCCCAAGTGCTTTCAGCCCTTTTACAGCTATAAACTCGTCCAACTTAATCTGCTCATCATCTTTATCTCTGGTGATTTTAAACTTCTTATTGAACCTTAGGTTAGCCACTGGATAGAAGGCCGTAGAAATGGCTTCTAATCGGCTGTTTTCATGCTCTGTGATGAATGACACTTTCTTCGTGCTTTTCTCCGCTAGGAAACGCTTCACGTAGAACTGTTCTTTTTCACCATCATAATGAACGGCAGAAATAGGTTTCTGTGGAATCCACTTCTCCAAATGAATCATAGCATCGTCAAAGTGTGTGCTTAAATCAAAACCTATGAGTTTGTATTCTCCCGTATTCAGAAGTACTAATATTTTATCTGCTGGCTGGAATTCTCCTAAGAAGTTTCCTCGTTCTTCAGAGTTGAGCCGTTTTACTGCTGGGTCAAACCATATTTTTCGAGCACCTAATGTAGAAACTCCTTTTTCTTTGAGCTCTACTTTTCTCACTAAATACTTAGAAAGTGTATTTCCTCCAGCTGCTCTTCCTTTTATAGCTAGTTCTGAGAAATCATAATCAAATTTGATTTTCTTGATTCTAGCGGCAGGTCTTAAGAACACTTGAACCACTTCTGCTTCTCCGTTAGGGTTCGCAGTAAAGTAATGCACTTTAGAACCTGCATTTCCTTTTGTGAGGTCGTACTCTTTGTCTCTGGTTATAGAGTTTACGAAGAATCGTTTCACCATGGACTTCCCTCCTTTTCCGTCTTGGTAAATCATGTTATAGACCGTACGCTTATCTCCTTTTTTCCACACGCCTATATGAATGATTCCCTTGCCAAAGAAACTCTTGCTCGAAATCTTAGAAACCTGCATGGTTCCATTGCTCCTGAAGACTATGATGTCATCTATATCTGAACAGTCGCACACAAATTCACTATCTGAACGTTTAAGCCCCGTTCCCGCAAATCCTTCTTCTCTATTAACGTAGAGCTTGGCATTAGCTACAGCAGCTTTAGCAGCTACTATGGTGTCGAAAGACCTGATTTCAGTCTTACGTTCTTTGCCTTCTCCGTATTTCTTTTTGAGCATCTTGAACCAGTCCACAGCATAATCCGTAAGATTGGCCAGATTGAATTTCACTTTTTCTATTTCTTCCTCTAGAGCTGCTATTTTCTCATCAGCCTTAAAGCTATCAAACTTGGAGATTCGCTTGATTTTAATCTCCGTGAGTCGCACTACGTCTTCATCTGTGACTTTGCGTAGCAGATGCTTGATATGAGGTTTTAAACCTTTATGAATGTTTCCTACTACTTCTTCCCAAGTTTCCGCTTCCTCTATGTCTCGGTAAATTCTTTTTTCAATGAAGATTTTCTCCAAACTAGCAAAATGCCAACTCTCCTCTAACTCGCCTTTTTTAATTTCCAGCTCCCACTGCAGTAAATCCTTCGTTCTTAGAGCAGAATAATGGAGCAGCTCACTTACAGCCAAGAACTGCGGTTTGTCGTCTTTAATCACTGTAATGTTCGGAGAAATGCTCACTTCACAATTAGTGAATGCAAACAGCGCATCTATGGTTTTATCAGGAGAAACTCCGTTAGGCAAGTGAATGTTTATTTCTACATTCTCAGCAGTGTTATCCTCTATCTTTTTGACTTTAAGCTTTCCTTTATCATTTGCCTTTAAAACACTATCTATTAGCGAACTAGTGGTGGTTCCATAAGGAATTTCTGTAATCATTAATGTTTTAGCGTCCACCTTCTTAATTCTGGCTCTAACTCTAACTTTTCCACCTCTAAGACCATCGTTGTACATGCTCATATCTGCCATTCCACCCGTTTGGAAATCGGGGTAAATCTTGGTCTTTTTGCCACGCAGCGCATCTATACTGGCATCTAGTATTTCTATGAAGTTATGCGGGAGAATTTTACAAGCCAATCCTACGGCTATTCCCTCCGCTCCATGCGCTAGGAGAATCGGGAATTTGGCTGGCAGTGTTTCAGGTTCCTTAGCTCTTCCATCGTAAGAAGTAAGCCAGTTGGTCGTCTTGGGGTTAAACATTACCTCTAGACCAAACTTAGAAAGCCTTACCTCTATGTACCTAGGTGCAGCAGCTCGGTCTCCGGTGAGCACATTCCCCCAGTTTCCCTGCGTATCGAATAAATAGCCTTTTTGACCAATCTGAACCAGCGCATCTCCAATGGCAGCATCACCATGCGGGTGAAACTTCATGGTGTTTCCTATTACATTGGCCACCTTATGGTAACGTCCGTCCTCAAGCTCTCGCAGCGAATGTAAAATCCTACGCTGCACAGGCTTTAGACCATCATTCATATGAGGAACGGCACGCTCTAAAATCACGTAAGAGGCATAATCCAGAAACCACTCGTTATACATGCCATCTACTTGAATGACATTGTCTAACTGTTCATTTCCAGCACCATCCTGGTCGAATTCCTCGTCTCTTTCTAAATTTTCGTCTTCTATATTCTCTGCCATTTGTCCTTCCCTTAAGCTGCTTCTGTTTCTTTTGTGACCGTTGATTTAGTAGAGGCAGATTCATCCTCCATTATATCTTTTTCGACCTTCAGATTTTCTATGATAAACTTCTGTCTATCAGGTGTATTCTTACCCATGTAGAACGATAGCAACTCAGATATAGCTGCTTCTTGACTCAGAACTACTGGGTCTAACCGGATGTCTTCTCCTATAAAGTTCTTGAATTCATCTGGACTAATTTCACCAAGTCCTTTGAATCGTGTAATCTCTGCTTTTCCTTTTAGCGTTGCAATGGCTTCCTGCTTCTCTTGCTCACTATAGCAGTAAAACGTCTGTTTCTTATCTCTTACCCTAAACAGTGGTGTTTGCAGTACATATACATGCCCTTGCTTCACTAAATCAGGGAAAAACTGAAGGAAAAATGTGAGTAGTAGCAGTCTAATGTGCATTCCATCCACATCGGCATCTGTGGCTATTACTACTT
>CAZTVP010000085.1:7114-8092 GCA_964616995.1 uncultured Comamonadaceae bacterium | reverse complement strand
AACCCGCGACCCCGACCTTGGCAAGGTCGTGCTCTACCAGCTGAGCTACTCTCGCGTAAAGTCTATTTTAAAGAACAATTCCACTTAAATAAAGCGGGGCGCAAATGTAAGAATATTTCCTTTTTGGAATAAAGAAAATTATAAAATCTCACTTTTTTTAAGATGAGAAATCACAACAGAACTGGCGCCTTCATTTCTGTAAATGTATTCTTTAGCTATTTTTCCCTTCTTCTTACGTATTTCTTCATTTGATAAGAGTTCTTCAAACTCGTTTAAGTCATCATGTTCATGCGTTAACCGAACGGCTCCTCCTAATTCTATTAAATCGACAGCCTCCTGAAATTTTTCATGCTTTGGCCCGAAAACAACTGGCACTCCATATACAGCTGCTTCTAAAATATTATGAAGCCCAGCTCCAAATGCTCCACCTATAAATGCCAAATCTGCATAGCTGTAAATACTGCTCAGCATGCCTATGTTATCAATGATTAATATCTGACTTTGCTCGAGTCTGCTTGAGCTAGCTTCAGAGAAAGTGGTGATTTTGGTCTTTTTAAAGAGTGTTTTTATTTGTAGGATTCTCTCATCCGCTATTTCATGTGGTGCTATTATTATTTTCCAGTTCTCTAGTTTGGTCAATAGTTTAGAAAGGATTTTTTCTTCGGCAAACCAGGAGGAACCAAGCACAAGGAGCGAAGCCTCACCCTTAAAGGTTTCTATTTCTCTGATTTCTTTTTTCTGCGTTGCAATATCGATTACCCTGTCCATCCTAGTATCTCCAGTAATCAAAACATTATCTGAAATACCGATGGAGAGAAGCAGCAGCTTAGACTGAAGATTTTGAACAAAGAAAAACGAGATTTTCCGCAAGTCGTTTTGAAAAAACTTGGTCAAAAATTTACCTTCTCCAAAATACCGTTGACTTGGCCTGAAAATACTAGAGACGGAGTAAATAGGAATGCTCCTGTCAAAACTCAC
>CAZTVP010000085.1:0-7104 GCA_964616995.1 uncultured Comamonadaceae bacterium | reverse complement strand
CATATTTCTCCAAAACTCATATTTAATAAGAATGAGAGCCTTTGGGTTAAAATGATTTATAAACTTTTGCACCGCAGACTTAGTATCAAAGGGGGAGTAAATAATCACATCTGCATGAGGGTAGTTTTTTTGACTATTGTACCCACTAGGACTAAAGAAACTAACCAAGATTTTCTCATCTGGATTTTCAAGTTTTATCTTTTCAATAATGGGTCGAGCTTGTTCGAATTCTCCCACACTGGCACAGTGAAACCAAATAGGATTTTTCAAATTATGAGCGGGTAGATTCTTTCTACCTTTAATGAAGTCTCTGATTTTAGGATGAAAAAGAGTAGCTAATTGTAGAAAGAACCAGCTAATCCGTATTGCAAGTTCATAGATGAACCCCATTAGTAGTACAAGTTTTTCTTATAAAATGGAACTATCCAAGCCACCTTCACTCCGAATAATAAATCTAGTCTAGATTTTCCTTTTTCAGACTCTAACGTGTCAAAATTGAACTCTCTCCTACTAGCAGTAAAACCTTCCATGACTTCAAGACCAATGTAAAAATCTCCTCCTCTTTTTGGACTAAAGAACATCCAACCTAAATTCTGGGAAAGCATGAGACCGTTTGTCAATCGGTCATAACCTTTTTCATAATCACCGTCTAACTGAGGAACATCATCTAATTGGTGTTCAAATCTTATATTATGCTGGAGAAATCCTACTCCAAACGAGGCTAAAATCCCTGATTCTGTTTTAGCGCTTTTGAACTTGAAAAACTTGCCTAACTCACTGCTAAAGTAGAAACCTCGTTGTTGAATGAGGACTGTAGCAGGTTTACCTTCTGTGCTAATTATTTCACCGTTTGATGAAATTAAGTTCTGAATCAGATTAGGCTCCTTTACATCATTCCCAAACATGAAATTTACATTTCCGCCCAGGTATAATCCATTTACCCGCTTAGTCCCGAATGTCACTCCCAGACTACTATTCACCCCGAATCTATCTGCCAAATCACCGCCTGGAACTTGAAAGGTGTATCTCGGGCTAAAAAACGTCTGTGTTTTAAGCTGTAAGACTCCCTCATTTTGACTAAATAGAGAGCCATAGAGAACTCCTGAAACTAATATCAAGATAATTTTCTTCATCATTGGATGCTAAAGTATAGGTTTTTCTGAGTATAGTGAGTTTTAGTATGAAGCCATATTGCACCGCAGCTACTAAATTTCATGAGTAAAGTGGTATATTCGCGGTCAATTTAGGAGAGTAAATGAAGCCAATTCAAATGGTTGACCTCGTAAGTCAATACGAGAAAATCCAGCCTCAAATAGATCAGAAACTGTTAGAAGTAGTAAGGTCCAGTCAGTATATCAATGGTCCAGAAGTGAAGACATTTGCTAAAGAATTAGAAGAGTTCTTAGGAGTAAAGCATGTTATTCCATGTGCTAATGGAACAGATGCTCTACAAATAGCTATGATGGCTTTGGGCTTAAAGCCTGGTGATGAAGTAATTACGGCCAGTTTTACTTACATAGCTACGGTAGAAGTCATTAAACTCTTAGGTCTTACGCCCGTTTTGGTAGAGGTAGATCCGCATACGTTTAATTTGGATGTTCAAGCATTTAAGGCTGCTATCACAGAAAAAACCAAAGCTGTGGTACCTGTTCATCTTTATGGACAGTGCGCTAATATGGAGGAGATACTTGAGGTGGCTAAGGAAAATGACCTAAAAGTTATAGAAGATACAGCGCAAGCTATAAATGCAGACTACACATTTTCGGAGGGTGAAGTGGTAAAAGCTGGATGCATGGGTGACATAGGCACTACCTCTTTTTTCCCGAGTAAGAACTTAGGTTGTTATGGAGATGGCGGTGCAATATTTACCAATAATGACCACCTGGCTACTGAACTACGCCAGATGGCTAATCATGGGCAAACCATTCGTTATCATCATGATAATATAGGAGTAAACTCTAGATTAGATAGCCTTCAAGCTGCCGTTTTAAGAATTAAACTAAGAGAGCTAAACTTGTACACAGAAGCTAGGCAGAAAACCGCAGCGGCTTACGATGAGGCCTTTAGAAATGAAGAAAAATTGACTGTTCCGTTTAGAGATCCTAAGAGTACGCATGTTTTTCATCAGTACACATTAAAAACTCATGGAATAGATAGAAATAAAATGCAGGAATTTTTAGCTACTAAAAATGTTCCAAGCATGATTTATTATCCTATTCCAGTCCATAAGCAGAAAGCCTATGCTGACGAAAGATACCAGCAGATGGATTTTTCTTCTACAGATGCGCTGTGTGACTCTGTAATAAGTTTGCCCATGCAGACTGAGCTGGATAACGAACAGCTCACCCATATAATTAACTCAGTAAAAGAATTTTTGAACTCATAAATAAATGAAGATAGCAGTAGTAGGTACTGGATATGTAGGATTAGTAACTGGAACTTGTTTCGCTGAAACGGGGAACCATGTTACATGCGTAGACATAGATGAAGCTAAGGTGAATAAAATGAAGAATGGAGAAGTTCCCATTTATGAACCCCATCTGGATGTCATTTTTGAAAGAAACATAAAGCAAAACAGACTGTTTTTTACCACAGATTTAGCAGAAGCTATAGAAGAAGCTCAGATCATATTCTTAGCTCTTCCTACCCCTCCTGGAGAAGATGGATCGGCTGATTTATCTTATGTATTAGGAGTAGCAGATCAGCTTGGTAAGATGATTAAAGATTACAAAGTCATTGTAGATAAGAGTACTGTTCCTGTAGGAACTGCAGAAAAAGTTCACGCTGCAGTTGCTAAAAATGCCACTACAGATTTCGACATAGTTTCTAACCCAGAGTTTTTAAGAGAGGGATTCGCAGTGGATGATTTTATGAAACCTGACAGAGTGGTAGTGGGAACGGAGTCTGAAAAAGCTCAGGCTATTATGAAGGAGCTTTATGCGCCATTTATTCGTCAGGGAAACCCGTTAATTTTCATGGATGAAAAAAGTGCTGAGCTAACTAAGTATGCAGCTAACTCTTTTCTAGCTACCAAGATAACTTTCATGAACGAGATTGCTAACTTTTGCGAGAAAGTAGGCGCTGATGTAGATAAAGTTAGGTTAGGAATGGGATCAGATACCCGCATAGGTAAACGCTTCTTGTTCCCTGGTATCGGATATGGAGGGAGTTGTTTTCCTAAAGACGTTCAGGCATTACAACGCTCAGGAAAAGAAATAGGATATGACTTTAAGATTCTGGATAGCGTAATAGATGTGAATGATCAACAAAAAACAGTTTTAGCAGGACCTATCAAAGATTATTTTAAAGGAAACCTAAATGGAATCAGAGTAGCACTTTGGGGACTGGCTTTTAAACCTGATACAGACGATATCAGAGAAGCTCCAGCACTGTATATGATAGAGAAGTTGACTAATGAAGGAGCCACTATATGTGCATATGATCCTGAAGCTATGCCTAATGTTCAGAATTTACTTGGTCATAGAATTTCATTCGCACCTGATATGTATTCAGCTTTAGAAAATGCAGATGTTCTTCTTATATGCACAGAATGGTCAGCGTTTAGAAATCCAGATTTTGGCAGGATTGCTGAAATGCTGAATAATAAAGTCATATTCGATGGAAGAAACTTATATGACTTAGAGAAAATGGAAAAATTAGGCTTCGACTATAAATCTATAGGAAGACGAGAAATAGAAAATAAGTCATGAAAAGAGCGGTAGTAACAGGAGCGGCTGGGTTTTTAGGTTCACACCTTTGTGACCGCCTTATAGCTGAAGGTTACCATGTAACGGGAATAGACAATCTTATTACAGGAGACCTGAGAAATATTGAACATTTATTCGAGTTGGATAGATTCACCTTCCAGCAGAATGATGTGTCTAATTTTGTTCACGTATCTGGTGACTTGGATTTTGTATTCCACTTTGCATCGCCAGCCAGTCCTATAGATTATTTAAAAATTCCTATCCAGACGCTTAAAGTAGGTTCATTAGGTATACATAACTGTTTAGGTTTAGCTAAGGATAAAGGAGCTGGTTTAATGATAGCTTCTACCTCAGAGGTTTATGGAGATCCTACTGTACACCCTCAACCAGAAAGTTACTGGGGAAATGTAAACCCAGTTGGACCTAGAGGAGTTTATGATGAGGCTAAACGATTTCAGGAAGCCATGACCATGGCTTATCACACTTATCATGGTTTAGATACCAGAATAGTGAGAATTTTTAATACTTATGGTCCCAGAATGAGATTAAATGACGGAAGAGTACTTCCAGCTTTTATAGGTCAAGCATTGAGAGGAGAGGATTTAACTGTATTCGGTGACGGAAGTCAAACTAGGTCTTTCTGTTATGTGGATGATTTGATAGATGGTATTTTTAAGTTGTCACAGAGCGGTTACCATCAGCCAGTGAACATAGGAAATCCAGATGAGATCAGTATAAAAGAGTTTGCTGAGGAAATAGTAAAACTTACAGGAACTTCACAAAAAATTATTTATAAAGACTTACCAGTAGATGATCCTAAACAGAGAAGACCTGATATCTCCAGAGCCAGAGAAATTCTAGGTTGGGAGCCAAAGGTGAATAGAGCAGAAGGTCTGAGAATCACCTATGATTACTTCAAGTCACTACCAGAAGAAGAGTTGTATAAAAAGGAACACAAAACCTTCGAAAGCTTCAGTAAATAGTGGTCCATCTCACGTGAACCGCTAATAGAGGTTTAAGGTGTCCATTGGAAAGAAGTGCTAAAAATTAGAAGTGTCATTCATTTTAAGACAAATTTCGTTTGGGAATTAACTGTTATGTAGATACGAATTTAAAAGGGATAAACACATTTATTTGATTAATAGAGTAAAAAAGTAAGTTAATGATATACGATAAACTTATAGATAAAGAAGCTACGTTAGCAGTGGTGGGATTAGGTTATGTAGGGCTGCCGATAGCGCTAGAGTTTGCTAGAAAAGTGAAAGTCATAGGCTTTGATATCAATCCTGAACGCGTAGAAATGATGAAAAATAATGAAGATCCTAGTCAAGAATTAGAATCTTCTGCTTTTGAAGGGTGTGATATTGAGTTTACCGCTAATCCTGAGGATTTGAAAAAAGCTAACTTCTTTGTTGTAGCTGTACCTACTCCTATTAACGAAAACAATCTACCTGATCTTAGACCTGTTTTATCTGCCAGTAAAACGGTCGGAAATGTGCTTAAAAAAGGAGATTATGTAGTATATGAATCCACAGTTTATCCCGGCTGCACGGAAGAGGATTGTGTGCCAGTTTTAGAAGAACTAAGTGGACTAAAAATGACACAAGATTTTATGGTTGGTTACTCACCAGAACGAATTAATCCAGGTGACAAAAAGAATACCATAAGAACCATAGTAAAAGTAGCAGGGTGTTGTGAAGAAAGTCTAGAAAACATAGCTAAAACATATGAACTTGTGGTGGATGCAGGAGTTCATAGAGCTAGCAGTATAAAAGTGGCTGAGGCGAGTAAAATTATTGAGAATACCCAGAGAGATGTAAACATAGCGCTCATAAATGAACTATCTATCATATTTGACAAAGTAGGAGACATTAATACCTATGAGGTTTTAGAGGCAGCTGGAACCAAGTGGAATTTTCTAAAATTCACTCCAGGTTTAGTGGGCGGACACTGTATAGGTGTGGATCCTTATTATCTAGTTCATAAAGCTAAAAACCTCGGTTACCATGCTAAAGTCATAAATTCTGGTAGATATGTAAATGATTCTATGGGGTTTTATGTAGGTAAAAAGACCGTGAAGAAAATTTTAGCTGAAGGGAAGAGGATTCAGGATGCCAGAGTGTTAGTGATGGGAGCTACTTTTAAAGAGAATGTTAGTGATATTAGAAACACTAAGGTGATAAACGTGATCAAAGAACTAGAGTCATTTAGTGTAAATGTAGATGTAATAGATCCTTGGGCAAGCTCTGAAGAGTTTCATGATGAATACGGAATTTCATTGACTTCTGAAGCCGAAAAATCTGCCTATGATGCGGTTATTGTAGCGGTTAACCATGATGAGTATGTAAACTGGAATAAAGAAAAATTCCAAGAACTTTTTAATGATGATAAGGGAGTTCTAATTGATCTTAAGGGAATTTATAGAAATCTAAAGTCTGATTTTAATTACTGGAGCTTATAAGGTTTCATTCTGCGGTGCAATACACAAAAACAATACTCATAACAGGTGGTGCTGGTTTTATAGGATGTCATCTAGTGAAACACCTAGTTACGACCTATCCTCAGTATTTAATTATTTGTTTGGACAAGCTGACCTACGCAGGTAACTTGAGTAATTTAAAAGAAGTAGAAAATCACTCAAATTATAAATTCGTTAAGGGAGACATCTGTTCGTATGAAAAAGTGGACTCACTTTTTAAAGAGTTTGGTATTAAACATGTAATTCATCTAGCTGCAGAGAGTCATGTAGATAAAAGTATTTCTAACCCGAATGCATTTATAGAGACTAATGTATTAGGAACTACCAACCTCTTAAATGTAGCCAAAGAAAACTGGGGCTTAAATTATGATGGTAAGCTGTTTTATCATGTCAGTACAGATGAAGTTTTCGGTTCTTTAGGAAAAGAAGGTCATTTTACTGAAGAAACAGCTTACAACCCTAGGAGTCCATATTCCGCCAGTAAAGCGGCTTCAGATCATGTGGTTAGAGCATTTGGTCATACATACGGTTTACCTTATGTCATTTCTAACTGCAGTAATAACTATGGTCCTAATCAATTTCCAGAAAAGCTCATTCCTCTTATGATAAACAATATTAAAAATCAGAGGTCCTTACCTATTTATGGCACTGGAGAGAATGTAAGAGACTGGTTGTGGGTGGGTGATCATGTAACTGCTATTGACTCTATATTGCATAATGGCAATTTGAATCAGACCTACTGTATAGGAGGAGATAATGAATGGTCTAACCTAGAGTTAGTCAAGCTCCTTATAAAAATTACCGATCAGAAACTAGACAGAGAGGAAGGTTCATCGATGGACCTAATTGAATTCGTTAAAGACAGAGCGGGTCATGACTTTAGATATGCTATAGACTCATCTAAGCTTCAGAATGAGC
>CAZTVP010000084.1:0-8135 GCA_964616995.1 uncultured Comamonadaceae bacterium | reverse complement strand
TGTGGTGGTGTTCCTAAATTTAAATCTAGAAGCTTCCACTGGCCCTCCTGCTGTAGTTCTACGAATAGCGTTAGGTAGTCTGTAAAAATCACCATTGTTATTGGTGTCTCTGTATGGTCCAGACAGAACTCTCATAGGTAATGATCTCTGGGTGAGTGAGTAAGCCCCTGATCCTAATACACCGTCTGCACTTTGAATTCGGACATAATACGTTTCACCTGGAATTAAAGTGGTAGTCCATAATTCTTCATTACCAATTCCCGCTGTATTATTCATACACTCTACTGAGGTAAGTCCCGCATCTAATATTTCTATACTTCCATCAAAGGCGTTAGATTCTAAAATGAACTGAACTCCTTGGGTGACTGCCGTAAAAGAATAAAAACCATCAGGCTGAGTCACACCACAATCCGACATGGAATAAGCATTAAAACCAGATAAATTTCCCACTAGTGTTTGTGGAGAGTCAAAATCTTCTAGTACGATAGAGGTACCGAAGTCTGGATCATCACTCTGGCTGAACACAGGAAAACAAAAACACAGAAAAGCAAGAAGGGAAAATCTCTTTTTTAAAGTCATCACACATAGTTAGCAAGACATAAAGATACAAATTTTCTTTCAATGTTCTGTTTAACGATCTGTTTAGTTGGGCAAGTTAAAAGGGTTCTTCTTAAACTAGTTTTATTATACGCTCTATTCTTGATAATATTCACCAGGAAAAATGGCCATTGAAGATGGTTTGTTAGGTACTCCTATTTCCCACAAATCACCTGCTATAACATCTATTTTCACTGCGTTATCTACATAGTCCAGCATATTATCTGGCTTAGGCTGGGCTTCGTGAGCATATAAGCGCACATAGTATTCGGCTTCTCTTAGGTAGAATCTAGGAATGCGAAGGTAAAAAGTACCAGTAGCTCCTTCTTCACTGTGATCTTTTAGTTGAAATCCCATTTCGTCACTTCTGAAAACCACTACTATTCGTTCGTATTGGTCCAGTATTACCAGAGAAACAAAGGCCTTTTCAAGCTTTAATGGGCGCAGTTTTTTGTACGTTATTTTAAAGATAACTTCGTCTCCAGAAATAATTTGATTTAGTGGACTTCCTGAAGCATCAAGCATTTTAACGTCTGAAAATCTGAAATGGGTGCCTGCTCTTCTGTCATTTCTTTCTAAAAGGTTTTCTTCTGATAGACTGATGTAGTCTTTCATGTAAAAATCTACCGCCTCATTGGCAGTACCTGAGAAAATATGCTGCCCTTGTTTTAGTACTATACCTCGGGTACAAATGGACTTAACGGAGGACATATTATGACTTACAAACATGACTGTTCTCCCCTCTGAGGTAGAAACGTCTTTGATCTTACCTATGGCTCTTTTTTGAAATTCAGCATCTCCCACGGCTAATACTTCATCTACTATGAGGATCTCAGGTTCTAAGAATGCCGCTACTGCAAAACCCAATCTGACTCGCATTCCACTGGAAAACCGCTTTATGGGGGTGTCCACATACATTGCGCAGCCAGCAAAATCTATAATATCATCAAATTTTCTTCTGATTTCATGTTTAGACATCCCTAAAATGGCTCCATTCAGAAAGATATTTTCTCTGGCAGTCATTTCTTGGTTCATACCAGTGCCTACTTCTAACAAGGAGGCTATTCTTCCCTTAGCTTTAATTTCACCTGTAGTGGGAGATGTAATCCTAGATATGAGCTTGAGTAATGTGGATTTTCCTGCTCCATTTTTTCCTATTACCCCTAGCACTTCACCTTGGTTCATGGATAATGAAACGTCCTTTAACGCCCATACGAAATCACTCTCAGCCTTGGCGGCTCTATCGTTTAGCTGTCCTACGGTAGCGAAAGGATCCTCCTTTCCTCGTATGCTAGCCCACCATCTGTTCAAGTCGTGAGATAATGTGCCAGTACCTACTTCTCCTAATCTATATAACTTGGAGAGACCATTTATTTCTAAAATTTTTTTGGACATGACTACACAGTGTCTATAAAGTTTTGTTCGGTTTTATTGAAGAGTAATATGCCCAAAATGAGAATGCATACAGTCACACCTGCAGAATAGGCTATTCCTAGAAAATCCAATTGCCCAGCATTTTCACTGATAAAGGCATACCTGAAAGTCTCTATAACATGTGTAACTGGATTAGCTTTAAAGATGTACTGCATACTTTCAGGTACTCGTTTCAGCGGCATAATTACCGGTGTTAGGTACATGAGCAGCTGAGTGCCATACTCTATAGTGAACTTGAGGTCTCTATATTTAGTTGTTAATGCACTAAATATAAGCCCCATTCCTAAACCAAATCCACTTAGTATCAGGAGTAGAATAGGAAGAAAAAGTACATAACTATTCATACTGATGTTTTCTCCCTTAAACCAGTTATAGCCAAAGAACAAGGCGAATAAAGAAAACTGAATTCCGAATCCTATAAATGAACTCATTACTTTAGATAAAGGAATAATCACCCTAGGAAAATAAACCTTACCGAAAATATCCATATTCGTTATAAACGTAGTGGCGTTTTGGGTAAAAGAGGTTGAAAATAGCCCCCAGCATACTACACCACTTAAGTAAAACAAATCTTGTGGCAGTCCCTCTGGTGAAAGTTGTGCTACATTTCCGAATACAAACATAAAGACCAGAGTGCTCATAAGGGGTTGTACTATGAACCAGATAGGACCTAAAATGGTCTGCTTGTAGATGGTCACTATGTCTTTTCGAACAAAAAGAAAGAGTAAATCTCTGTACCTATATATTTCTCTGAGGTTCAGGTCTATCCACTTTTTCTGTGGTTTAATGTGTATGTCCCACTTCTGATTTTCCATCCAGCTTACTTCTTTTTCCTGGTTTTTTTAGAGCTCTCCTCTCCATAATAGCTGCCGTATCCGTATCCATAGCCGTAACCATATCCATACCCGTATCCGTAACCATATTTTGTGGCGTACTTACCATATACTTTTTGCCATTTAGAAGTCTTCACATTGTTCAGGATAATACTAGCATTACTGATCTCATTCTGATCTAGAACTTCTTCTAAAAACTTCACCCCGTTTTTGCTGGCTTTTTCCGTGTTCATAACGAATATGGAGTAGTCCACAAACTTGTGAAGCACCAGACTATCGTTGATCAGCATTAAGGGTGGAGTATCTACTATGACGTAGTCATATTCCTTTTTTAGCTCAGAAATAAGTGTTTCTGTACCCGCATTTAAAATAAGCTCTGAAGCGTTAGGTGGGATAGGACCTGCAGATATGATATCTAGATTTTCAATTCTGGACTCTTTGATCACTTCCTGCCAATTCTTCCTGCCTGTAAGAATAGTAGAAATCCCAAACTTGTTTTCCATTTCAAATGTTTTATGAACCTTGGGTTTATGCAGGTCATAATCCAGTAAAACCACCTTTTTACTGGCTTTGGCTAGGATAGAAGACAAGTTTGAACTTAAGAAAGTCTTACCTTCAGAAGGGTGAAGGGATGAAACTAAAATAATGTTTTCACCTTCATTGGTAAGAATGTATTGAAGATTCGTTCTAAGCGCCCGAATACTCTCTGTTACATTAGACCTGGAATTTTCTAATACAGCTATCGGCTGCTCTAATATGTTCTCATAAGCTGGAATAGCTCCTAATACAGAAAGTGATGAAATAGATTTTAGTTCATTTAAACTCTCTATACGTTCAAAAAATGCCATGCGAAGCAGACCAATTATACCTGCTAGTAAAAATGCCAGTCCTACAGACACGTAAATGGTCTTCATTTTATTAGGGCCTATGATTCCAAGGCTTCTAGCGCTTTCTATGGTTCTAATTTCTGGGAGAATGGCTGCTTTGGCTATTACAGTAGAGGCTTTAGACTCTAAAAGGTAAACGTATAAACTTTCATTTACTTTTAGTTTTCTGTCTATCTCAAGGATTTCCCGTTCTACCTTAGGCAGTTTATTAAGGCTAGAGGAGAGTTTGGCTATTTCTTTTCGCTTAGCAGAAATTTGTTCATCTATAGCGTTTTGAGAGTTAGTAATGTAATTTTTGATAGCCGTTTTTCTCGCTTGAATTAGAGAGTCTTTAATTTGAACACTATATGTTTCAGTTTTAAAGTCATTTAGCATCTGTTCTCTCTCCTGTTTTGCTTCATACAAGTCTTGAACTTGAGAAATAAGTAAGTTATCTTGAGCATATAAATAAAAACTCGGAGGTAGATCTTTCGCCATTTTGGGATCCGCCACGAACTCCTGTAGATCTTCGTAAGACACTCTTACGTTCTCTAATTGACTAATCTCTTTTTCTTTATCAAGGTACCTATTAAATAGATATTCTTGTTCTTTAGTAAGGTCTATGATGTCCTTAGAATCTTTATAGAGTTGTACGGTAAACTCTAAGGAGTCCATAATCTGCTCCAGTTCATGAAGCTGTTTCTCTATGTACTTTTGAGTGTTTTCGTTTACTGTATATTGTTTTTCTAGAGAATATTCTACATAAACTGAAGAAAGTGTATCTAGAAAATACTTGGCGTATTTTGGTATTTCATGACTAGCTGTAAGTTCTAAAATGCTGGTGTAGCTTACATTATCTACGTTTACACTATTTCTGAATTTAGAAACTAATTGGGCGTCAGAGTTGATTTCTATCACGTAGTCATACTTGGCATACTCTTCCCATTCGTTTTCTTTAAAGCTTCTAGTTTTAGTAATTTTTAAGTCTCCTAAACGGGGATCTACTTCAGGCATTTCATCTCCAAAAAGATAGCTAGTGGAGATTTCTTTTCCGTCTAATTCGTAATTCAGTTGAACAGTAGTAGGGTTGAGTATTTTTACTTGAATAGGGCGGTGCAAAACATCTCTACAGCTCTTCCAATCTACTTTGAAATCCAAAATGGGAAAAGAAGGTACTTGCTCTCGTTTCCACCTCCCCTGAATAAAGTAGGAAATGTTTAGATTTAAGCGTTGGACAGACTCCTTAATGATATCATAGGATTTGATGATTCGCTTCTGATTCTCTACATCAGCATACTGACTAAAATAACCGAAGTTACTCCTTAGCTCATTTTGGTAATTATACGTTTCATCACTTTTAAGAAGTATCTCAGTCTTAGCTCCGTGAATATTCGGAAGTCTGTAAGTATAAAGGTAACTCACCACGTAGCCTAATAAAGGAAACAAGAGTAGGATGAGCCAATTCTTCTTTAAAAACTTAAAAACAGGTCTTAAGTCAGATAAGGTAATAATATTTCCGGTTTGGCTCATTCAAGAATACTCTGAAGGTGCAAATATATGAGGTTGTATTTCAGCAGGAGAATTTGTGGTTAAAATATCTATAATGCAAGTGTCAGATAAAATTCTATGAGTACATTTGTATAAATATCTTTAAAGAATGAAACATTTAGTAACTGCATTTTTAATCATAGTCTCATTCTCTCTATTTGCTCAAGGTGGTGCTGGTCCATTTCCAGATGATGGCGAGCCATGTGGTTTCCCTCTAGATCCCTGTCCAGTTCCTGTAGATGGAGGTGTGGGCTTCTTAATAGCAGCTGGACTCGTATATGGCGGAAAGAAAATCAAAGATTCTCGTTCTAATTCTAACTGATTAATTGGTGCCTAAAAAAGTTAGGGTATTTCTAATTACGTTTTTAGGTCTATTGGGTGCTTGGTACTTTATTTATGAGGTATTCATTAAACCCAGTTCTTATTATGATTCATTAGTCATTAATAGTATAGCTGTTCAGAGTGGGGGTGTTTTAAATATTCTTGGTTTTGAAACAGAAGTGCTCAATTTTAGTGGAGAGGGTAGTTTGGCGAATTATGTGCGTATCGTTGGCACAGATGGAGTAGTAATAGGTGCTGGATGTGATGGGTTAATCTTACTGGCACTATTTGTTATTTTTATCCTTTCTGCTCCTGGAAAAATAGGTCATAAGTGTTGGTTTATGCCTCTAGGTGTGCTGATTATACATAGTTTTAATGTAATCAGAGTTTCCGCTTTGGCATGGGTGGTGAAAGCTTACCCTAGTAGTTTGGAGTTCAACCATGACTACACATTTAAAATCATAGTGTTCGGAGTGGTGTTTTTCTTATGGGTGTGTTGGATAAAGTACTTCTCGTCTCCTAACCATTGCTAATGAGTAAAGTGCTGGTATTCATGATTCTTGTTTCTCTAGCTCTAGGATATAGCCAGGAGTGGTTAAAAGTTAATGTAAATAACGTGTTGGAGCTAGCTCAGAAAACATCTTCTTACGATATGCTTTCGGTGTCTGACAGAATTGAATTGCACCGCAGAAAAAAGGAAGTAGTTTACAATTATAAGTCAAGCCTTCATCAAATTCCTGTTTTGTTTCATCTAAAGCAAGGGGAGCTAAAAAAGCTGAAGTGGGTTTTAGCCGTCCTATTAGTGTGGTTACATTATTTCATAAACAGAAAAGCTGTGCATCTTGTAAATCCTGAGTTCAGAAAAATGGTGTTTTGGGTATATGCGGCTGGAGTTGGTTTAATTGTGGGTAGCATTTTATTGGGCAAGCTATTTTCATTAGATACTTACCTTTATCAAAGAAGGCTGCTGGGTTTTCTTCAGAGTGGGGTTTTAATTTTTTTCTTCATCATAACAGAATATATTCGCATACATGTTGCAGAAAATGATTGACAGTGGTTTTAGCCAGGATTCTAGGGTTTGGGTTTTTCAGGCAGAAAGTCCCTTTGACTCGGAATTCTTAGATAGAGGGCTAGTTTCTTTTTCTGAAAAATGGACCAGCCATGATCGTTCGGTAAATTGACTTTGGCATATGATAGAAAGCAGGGTGCTGGTGGTTCTGGTTGATGAGACCTATAATAAGGTTAGCGGGTGCGGTATAGACAAACTCACACATTTTATTCAGGATGTGAGTGATGTTTTAGAAGTTGATCTGCTTAATAGGTCAGGATTCTATGAGGTCAACAAAAGTGAATTCACTTTTCATTCCTTGAAAAACATAGGTGATTTGGTCAAAGAAGAGCGCATCTCCCTAGAAACTCCTATTGTGGACTTTTCTGTTAGCACGCTTTCTCAGCTGGAGAAGGGTGTAATACGTCCTATCTCTGAAACTTGGTTAGCAGGTAGGTATTTTTAAGCAGAAACACGAGAAATTCGTTTTTTTATTGTCTGAACTAAAAAGATTTTAGTATCTTGGTCACCGCTAAAAAGCAACTAACGGATTAATTTACTCACTTCCACTCTCTATAATCGAGATAATTATTCCCGTTGCTGGAATAGACACAAACTAACTTATAGATCAACATACTTGATAAACAGCATTTTAGATAAGAAGTCTGGCTTTGGATTAAGGTTTGCCCTTTGTTCCAGAGCTTGAGTTGTTATCTTTATTTATACCTAGAAATCAATTAAATTAAATAAGAATAATTATTAACCAAAACCAATTCAAATGAAGAAAATGTATAAAAATTTGACTTTGCTTTGTTGTATGGTGATGTTTTCACTATCCAGCGGAGTTTTTGCTCAAGCTAATGACCTATGTGCAGATGCCGAGGCTTTAGTAATTGATGCTGCACCAGTTGCTGGGGATAATACCTTAGCTGCTGATGAAAATGATGCTACTGATGAATTAGATGCTGACTGTTGGGGAACTGACGGTATAGACGGAGATCTTTGGTATTCGTTCGTAGGTACTGGTGGTCAGGTCGATGTAGAAACATTCGGCTTAGATACACAGATAGCTATTTACGATGCTTGTGGAGGAGCCGTAGTGGCATGTGATGATGATGGTGGTACTTCTTTCGCTTCTAGAATAGAAGGGTTCTGTGCTGAAGCGGCTACTACTTATTTTGTAGAGGTAGAAGGTTGGAATGGAACTGTAGGTGCGTTTACTATTAGCGTAGTTACTTCTACAGCGCCTCCTGCTACTTACTGTGATGATCCTTTAGCGTTGAACTTTAACGCTACTCCATCATCTTGTGATGTGTTAGATAACACTACATGTAATTTCCCAGCTACAAACGATCTTTGCGTGGATGCTGAATCATTGACTATTGATGGTGCTGCTGCTGCTGGAAATAACATTGGCCAAACTAACACTGCTGATGGTGCTTTAGGATCTGCTGGTGCTTTAGACGTATGGTACTCATTCGTAGGTGC
>CAZTVP010000083.1:0-8222 GCA_964616995.1 uncultured Comamonadaceae bacterium | reverse complement strand
GGGTAATCAGTCATGCTAAGGAGTATGGCTTCGTTTTTCCTTCCAGTGAAATATATGATGGACTCAGCGCAGCCTATGATTATGGGCAGTTAGGAGCAGAGCTTAAGAATAATATTAAAGCGTACTGGTGGGAGTCTATGGTAAAGATGAATGAGAACATAGTGGGAATAGATGCTGCTATTTTCATGCATCCGACCACTTGGAAAGCATCAGGTCACGTAGATGCTTTCAATGACCCGCTCATAGATAATAAAGATTCTAAAAAAAGATATAGAGCTGATGTGCTGGTAGAAGAACACATAGCTAAGATAGAAGCTAAAATCACTAAAGATGTGGTGAAAGCTGCCAAGCGTTTCGGAGATGCTTTTAATGAAGAAGAATTCCGTTCTACTAATCCAAATGTGCTCAGGAGGCAGCAGCAGATAGACGATATTAACGCGCGTTTTTCAAAAGCACTGAATGCTGAAGATTTAGCGGATATAAAAGCGCTTATAGAAGACCTAGGAATCGTTTGTCCTGTATCAGGTTCTAAGAATTGGACAGATGTACGCCAGTTCAATCTCATGTTCAAGACTGAACTAGGAGCAGTGTCAGGAGATGCAGGTATCATTTACCTCAGACCTGAAACTGCACAAGGAATATTCGTGAATTTCCTTAACGTACAGAAAACGAGCCGACTGAAGTTGCCATTCGGTATAGCACAGATAGGTAAAGCATTCAGAAACGAAATAGTAGCTCGGCAGTTCATCTTTAGAATGAGAGAATTCGAGCAGATGGAAATGCAGTTCTTCATAAAACCTGGAACCCAAAAAGAATGGTACGAGCACTGGAAAGAAGCTAGAATAGCTTGGCATAAAGCCTTAGGTTTAGGTGAAGAAAACTATAAATTCCATGACCACCTGAAAGTAGCACACTACGCAGATGCGGCTACAGACATAGAGTTTAACTTTCCTATGGGCTTTAAGGAGCTAGAGGGAATTCACTCCAGAACAGATTTTGACCTTAAGCAGCATGAAGAGCACTCAGGTAAAAAGTTAAGATACTTTGACCCAGAGACCAATGAAAGCTATATTCCATACGTACTAGAAACTTCCATAGGTCTGGATAGAATGTTCTTAGCCGTATTGAGTTCAAGCCTTCAAGATGAAACACTGGAAGATGGTTCTGAGCGTGTAGTAATGAAAATACCTGCTCCGCTAGCACCTATAAAGGCTGCAGTTTTACCACTTACTAAAAAAGACGGCTTACCTGATAAAGCCAGAGAAATCATAAACGAAATCAAGTATGATTTCAATACCTATTATGAGGAAAAAGACACCATAGGAAAACGTTACAGAAGAATGGATGCCATAGGCACACCTTACTGCATAACAGTTGACCACCAAACGCTTGAAGATAATACAGTTACCATCCGTGAGAGAGACAGCATGAAGCAGGAGAGAGTAGCAGTAACAGAACTTCAGCACATCATAAACCAAAAGGTGAACATGGCTTCACAACTTAAAAAATTGAATTAGAATGCTAAACATAGATAACACTAATTTTTCTGGAAAGAGAGCACTCATTAGAGTTGATTTCAATGTTCCCCTAGATGATATTTTACACATAACAGACGACACCAGAATAAGAGCGGCACTTCCTACTATTAAGAAGGTTTTAAAAGATGGCGGAAAGGCTATTTTAATGTCGCACCTTGGTCGTCCTAAGAATGGGCCTGAGGATAAGTTTTCCTTAAAACACTTAGCGCCAAGGCTAAATGAATTATTAGGTGCTAAAATCATAACTGCTGAAAACTGCGTGGGAGATGCGGTAAAAACTCAGGCAGATGAACTAGGTAAAGGTCAGGTTTTACTGCTGGAGAACCTAAGGTTTCATAAGGAGGAAACTGCTGGTGATGAGTTCTTTGCTGGTCAGCTGGCTGAGCTTGGTGATTTTTATATCAATGATGCCTTCGGTACTGCGCATAGGGAGCACGCTTCTACAGCGGTAATAGCTCGCTTCTTTCCTGAGAATAGGATGTTTGGCTATGTCATGGAGAATGAGATTAAAAACATAGACCGCGTTCTTCATGGAGCTAAGCCACCAGTTACGGCTATCATAGGCGGTGCAAAGGTTTCCAGCAAAATCACCATCATTCAGAACTTGATGGACGTAGCGGATAATCTACTCATAGGAGGAGGAATGGCTTACACGTTCATAAGAGCCATGAAAGGAAGAATAGGAAACTCCCTAGTAGAAGACGACAAGCTGGATACTGCATTGGATGTAATGGAACTGGCAAAAAGAACCAATACAAATCTGGTTCTTCCTACTGATACATTAGTAGCAGATGAATTCAATCCAGAAGCCAATACTAGAATAAGCCCTACCAATGATATTCCAGATGGATGGATGGGACTAGACATAGGCCCAGCTACTACAGAAAAGTACATGAAAATCATTCGTGAGTCTAGAACTATTCTATGGAACGGCCCTATGGGAGTTTTCGAATTTGAAAAGTTTTCTAAAGGAACAGAGAAGGTAGCTAAAACTCTGGCAGATGTAACCATGGCAGGTTCTACCTTCACGCTAATAGGAGGAGGAGATTCAGTAGCTGCCATCAATAAGTTTGACTTGGCAGATAAGGTGAGCTACGTGTCCACAGGCGGAGGAGCTATGCTTGAGTATTTAGAAGGGAAAGTACTTCCGGGAATAGCTGCTGTGAAAGGGAGTTAATTGATTTGAAGTTGAGCCTCTGAATTCTGATGCTTGGCAATTTTTTGGCTGAGAATTTGTTCAGTAGTTAGACAAACGATTGCAGGTTTCGATGAGAATTATTTTATCAGTTTTACTTCTTTCTATAATTTCTATCCTTGGAAGAACACAGACTTACGTGTATCCTAGTCCAGATGTCATGTTCAGTGATGTGCTGTGCAATGTTATTAACGGACACGTCCTACCTGAAACAGAAACCAGATGGTCTCAGGCCATAGTAACCTGTGATGATAGAGGGGTTTATGAGGGATATTCGGCCTCATCATTAGATGCCCTTTACACTTTTGAAGAAGGAAAATTCTATCTAGGAAGTAGCATATTCACTTCGGATATCATGTACACTTACCACCAAGGAGTCATTTACAGAGGAGACTCTACTTATCCGCTAGATAGGCTTTACTCTTTTAGAGACGGATTAGTGTATTCAGATGAAGGAGAAACCTTCTTTGATATCGTCTTGGCCATAGAGGGGCCTATTTCAGTGACCGAGCTTTTTTGGGGTGTTGTTGGCGTTGGAGATGCTTTAATTAGGGATGATGATTTTTATGCTTTGGGTATAATCCACCATAGCCATAGCGTACATTTGCACCGCTAATTCATTCCTCATGAGCGAAGAAAAACTGACCATAGAAAAACTTGGAGAGTTCGGTTTAATCAACCACCTAACTGAAAAATTTAAAAACACACATTCTTCAACCATTAAAGGAGTAGGAGATGATGCTGCGGTCTTAGGCATAGGAAAGATAAAGACCGTAGTTTCTACGGATATGCTAGTAGAAGGCATCCATTTTGACCTCAGTTATGTTCCGCTTAAACACCTTGGTTATAAGTCGGTAGTGGTAAACTTGAGTGATATCTATGCCATGAATGCTCAGCCAAAGCAGATTACAGTTTCTCTGGCTATTAGCAGCAGATTTCCACTGGAAGCAGTAGAAGAACTATACGCTGGAATCCACAGGGCATGTGAGATTTATGGTGTGGATTTGGTAGGAGGTGACACTACTTCTTCGGTTATGGGATTGGCCATATCAGTAACAGCTATTGGAGAAGCGGAAGAACCTAAAATTGTGTATAGAAATACTGCTCAGGAAGGAGATTTACTCATTTGTTCAGGTGACTACGGAGGTGCGTATATGGGTTTACAGCTATTGCAACGCGAAAAAGAAGTATTCAAAGCTGCTCCCACCGCACAGCCTGACTTAGCTGGAAACGACTACGTGTTAGAAAGACAGCTAAAACCAGAAGCCCGAAAAGACATTGTCAAGCAACTTGCTGATTTAGAAGTTGTGCCTACTTCCATGATAGATGTGAGCGATGGATTGGCATCAGAGATATTTCACATCTCTACACAGAGCGGATTGGGCTGCCAGATATATGAAGAAAAAATTCCTATAGACGAATCTACTTACAAGCTAGCCAGAGATTTCAACCTTGACCCTACTGTATGCGCACTTAGTGGAGGAGAAGATTACGAACTACTGCTCACAGTTCCTCAAACCGAGTTTGAGAAATTCAAGAACAATCCATATTTCTCTATCATCGGACACATGACTGACGAGGCTTCTGGAGTGAATATGGTATTGAAAGACAGAAGCGTAACTCCGCTTAAAGCACAAGGGTGGAACCACATGAATCCTGAAAGTAAATAAGCTGAAATGCCTGTAATCAGAGAAATTAATGGTAAATCTCCACAAATAGGAGAGGGCACATGGCTTTCAGAAACTGCCGTGGTAGTTGGAGATGTAAAACTAGGTAAAGACTGTAGCGTCTGGTACAATGCCATTTTAAGAGGAGACGTAAATTCTATAAGCATAGGAGACAAAACTAACATTCAAGATGGCGCTGTGGTGCACTGCACCTATAAAAAGGCTGCCACTACCATAGGAAATAATGTATCTATAGGTCATAATGCCATTGTTCACGGCTGTACTTTAGAGGATAATTGTATGGTAGGAATGGGAGCCATAGTCATGGATAACTGTGTGGTAGAAAGTGGAGCTGTAGTGGCTGCAGGTGCTGTTTTGTCTGAAGGTAAAGTAGCTAAAGCAGGATGGATTTATGCAGGAATTCCTGCTAAACCCCTCAAAGAAATCTCGGCTAAGGTGAGAGAAGCACTGCTAGAGAAAACGCCAGAAAATTATGTGATGTATAAAAGCTGGTTTGAAGATACTGGCTTTTAATTCAGGTTTAATCAAAAATCCGCTCTTCCTTTAATTCTATTTTCTCCCCGAAGAACGTTTGTGTACTCTTCTCAAAAGCCTTGGTAAAGTCTGAAACGTAGAACTCATCTTTAGACCTGGTTTTAGAGCTTTCAGTTTTCAGTTCATACTGAATATGGGCTGCTACCACATCAGCACTGTCTATGATTTGAACTTTTCCTTTGAAAAAATCATTTACCTCCGTTTGAATGAGCGGATAATGCGTGCAGCCTAACACTATAGCATCTATACCTTTTAATTCTCTCCCTTTTAGGTAAGATTCTATGACGGTTCGGCTGATGTTGTTATTGAAAAACCCTTCCTCTATCATGGGCGCTAGAAGCGGTGTGGCTTTACTGGCTACTTGAACCTTGTCACTGGCCATTTTTATGCGCCTTGGGTAAACTCTGGATTTAACAGTTCCTTTGGTAGCTATCACGCCCACTTTCTTACCCGAAAACTCCTTGGTCACGTATTCTACTACAGGGTCTATGACGTTAAACACTGGTATTTCTGGCCCGGCCACATCCTGCACAGTTCTATAAGCATGGGCAGATGCTGTATTACAGGCTATAACTAGCGCGGTGCAATGTTTCTCTACCAAAAACTGAGTAATCCGTGCAGCATAATGCCTGATGGAAGCAGGAGACTTATCTCCGTAGGGCAGGTGTGCTGTATCACCAAAATAAATGAGTTTGGCCGCAGGAAGTCTTTTCTTGATAGCAGAAGCTACAGTAAGTCCTCCTATTCCAGAATCGAAGATGCCTATGGTGATATGTTTCGCTTTTTTAGTCATACCTATGAGGGCTGAAAGATAAGGTGGAAATTTTAGTCATGATATTAGGATGGAGAGTGGATTTAGAACTTTGAAATTTCCTTGTTAAGAGAAAAGTCTAATGTCTCCGCAACTTTTTCTGGAGTTATGCTACATACACTTTAGAGGTCACTATTTTTAAAGTTGATGAATCAGAAGCACAAGCAGTTTATGTTACTCTATGAAAAGCATCATTTGGCTTTCAATAGATACTGTCAGGCACAAGGTTTTGGAATAGTAAATTCCAAGGACCTGATGTCTGAATCTCTGCTAAGAGCCTATGAAAGATTTGATTCTCTTAAAAACCCAGATGCTTTTCTGAGTTTCTTAATTGGGATAGCTAGGAATATCATTAAAAGTAAGCTGCGCAGAAAGAAGCTTGTTTTTAGGCAGGAAGAATCACATAAGCATATAGCCGATAACGCTTTAAGTCCAGCTGAAAAGTTGGATGTTCAGTTACTTTATGAGGCACTACATAAGCTTTCGGCAAGTCAAAAAGAGGCGGTTATTCTCTTTGAAATTTCAGGATATTCTATTCGAGAAATAGCTGAATTACAAGGAGTCACTGAAAGTGCCGTAAAATCTCGTTTAAAGCGAGGAAGAGAAAAGCTAGTTTCTCTTCTTATGGACGAGCATTTTCAGACGGTTTCACATTCAGAAGCTACAGAAATAGTGACATGTTTAATCTTTTTAGTCTTGAATTCATGAAGCAGCAGAAGACACCACAGGAACTATTTCACTTAATTAGAAAAAGAAGTGAACTAATGACGGTGGAAGAGGTGAATGCACTGCTTCAAGACCAAGGAAACTCGTTTAACTACAAGTCATTTGACTTTAAAAAAATTCTAATTATCATGTCAATTTTAAGCATAGTTACAGTTTTTTACTTCCTTTCATCAGGTTCTCAAGTGGAGCTAACAGAAGTAATTCCAGTTTATGAACCCAAAATTTCTATCGAAGAAGAATCCGTGGCAGGATTTGATAATGAAGATGTGAGCGACTCATTAGTCCTAGTTCAACAGGTAGAAGGTGCTAATGAAATAGAATACCTGCCTATATCAAAAGTCCCTTTGTCTTTAGTGACTCTAGAGAACTATGATGAGGATCTAGAAGAGGAAATGATTGAAGATATTCAGGTTCCCAGTTCTGATGATTTGTATGCTCAGGAAATTACTTGGAATTGGGATAAAAAGAACTCTTACTTATTAACTCATGAGACCACTAAGAAAGAGCTAAAAGAGTTAGAAAAACAAATAGAAAACGACTCCAATGGAAAGGTGAAATTAAAAGTAACGTTCGTTTACCGTAAGCAAGGCAGAACTAAGAACATAGAGCTCAACTTTTATAACTATGATGAAAAAGGTGAGCAGGTGTACGAGCATAAATTTTACGCCAGAACTGATAATTATGATGTGGAAATAGGCTGGACTGAAGCAAATGGAAAGTTCCAGAGCTTTTATCATTCGTATGATGTAACAGACACTAGGATTGAAGTAACAGAAAGAGAGTACTGGCACTGTCCTCCATCTCCCGAGAACAAGGCTTTTATAGAAAAATCAGTACAATTACATGATAGCACCATAGCAGAGGGAGATTATCAAATAATCATTCATCACGATACGAGTAAAGAAACGTTAGATTCTCTTTTGAGCTTTGCTGAATCCAAGGGATTGAAAATAACATTGAAGAATCATTCAGAATACTTAAATACCATTTTCTTGAAGTCTCAGTCAGTTTATGGAGCTGGTTGGCGAGTGAAACTGAAAAAGAATCCAGCCATCATTTCATGGAAAGTCACTGAAAATCATTTGTTAGAAAGAGCTGTAATCACTTTAGGAAATAAGAACAACTATTTTAATTTCAGGAAAATAAGTGCTGATGTCCTGGAAGTTCATTGCAAATGTGTTAACTAATGAATCCTTCATTAGAAAAACGCATAAAAGACAGCTAACTCCAGCCCATTGTGTGCTTTCTCACCAGTGTTTAGTAGAATGTTTCTTTTAGCTAGTAGGCTTATATCTACTCTTTCACGAATCTTATAACTCAGGTTGATGTGAGGTGAAAAGATGCTTCTTGAGAGCTTTTGACCTCCCTCATTCAGCTCTACTTCATTTAACCCAGCGAAATAGTCTGCGCCTAGTTTAAGTTTGGCTCGAGTTCTAATAGATTCTGGAACTATGGCACTGGCTATAGAATTACCTGAGGGTAAGCCAAAGCTGGTTCTAAACCCAATCTGAATTCTATCATCTGCGTAATCAGAATTTGATGAAGGCATTCTAACTATTGTTCCGAACTGGTAATGGTCTTGAAAAAGAAATAACCCTAGTGAGTAGTAGTTGTTCTTTATATCTCGGTTTAAATCTGATTCTACTGATGCCAATACATGAAAAGTAGGTTTGTTCCAAGCGAAGAAACCCATCCCACCAGCTTGGTCATTTTTATTTACATCACCACCC
>CAZTVP010000082.1:0-8236 GCA_964616995.1 uncultured Comamonadaceae bacterium | reverse complement strand
AAAAGAATCTTTCGTGAAAAATTTAATCATTCTGTTCACTACTGCTTTAATTTTAATAGGCTGTGGACCAAAAGAGAATCCTACTCAAGTTAAAATCGAGAACTTGATTCAAGACTATTGCACAGCAAACAATCAAAAAAAACCCAAAGAGATTGTCAAATGCCTATATCCCGAAATTTTCAATTACGTAGAACAAGCTCAAGTAGAACAATTTTATTACACCCAGGTAAATAACACTGAAAAGCTTGTCATAGATAACATTCAATTCGCAGAAGCTCCAGAGCTAATAGATGACTCTAAAGAAGTGAAAGTTTACACTCAAAAATACACCTCTAGCACTACTATAGGATTAAGCGAAGACAAAGCAGTTGAAGGTTTCTCTACTATAGAGCAAATAGCTAAAAAAGCCGACCCTAATGCCAAGATTGATGAAGAAAATCATGAAGTAACATTCACTGACAAGAAAAAACTCATAGCTTTAGAATCTGCTGACGGAAACTTTTATATCCTCCCTAACATGTTCTTAAGTAATGATATGGGGAACAAGATGGATATTAAGAAGGTGAAAGAAGCTGTAGGAATGGCTACTCCATAAAATCAGAAATCATTTCTTTGATTTCCTGTCGAAGTTGTTTTGGATTCATTTTATCATAATCAGCTTCATTTCTCTGACCCAGAACATCTTTGCTAGAGATTTTTCTTGATACTTGGGAAACGTCTTTAGCCATGAGTTTCATTCTCATCCCGAACTGCTCTACTTCATAACCCATAAGGAACTTATCTAAAGTATGATACTGGTTGTACCAGTTGGGAGATTTTACATTAAAGTGGTCTGTATAGTATAATTTAACCGGAGGAACAGAATCTATTTTAAACTCTGCCATAGCTATTTTACAAGGCACATCTAAAATTACCGTATCTGCAACAGGTTCAGAAATCATCATTTCTGGCATTTCATTTATGAAACCAGTTACATCGTTTTCTGTTAATTCACTGCGGTACTTACCAGACATATTTTCTAATGTTTGGAAAGCTACTTTTTCTTCAGAATCTGCATAGAATCGATTACAAATCACATTCATTTTAGAGTTCATTTCTCCGAAAAGCTGGTTCTCATTAAATACAGCAGAGTACTCAGTGGGCAACCATCTTAGGAGTGTCTCATCCTGTATAAAAGGGAAATCAACGGTATAAATTACCTTGTTATACATTTCCTCTTCTTTCTTTTCTTCATCTTTAACCTCGCCTCCACAAGCCCACAAACTCGTAATAACCACACTCGAAAACAGGCACTTAAGTAAATTTTGATTCATCATGTTAGATTCTAACGTCAATTTTACAAGATTAACGCCCTTCCTAATAGCTCCTACGCTTTAATTCCTAAAGATAAAATGTGAGTAAAAATGAAAGAAATACCTAACACGCTCTCATAGGCAAATACAAAAGGTATCCTACCTTTGTCTTAATTCTAAGAGCCTCTCATACTGATGAATGTACAGAACGAGTTTAATAAATTAAGTCGTGTGGTACTAGGTATACCTGATTCCTTCGGGGGTACACCTAGACTAGAAGATGCCTACGACCCTAAATCTAAACAGCATATTAAAGCTGGAACTTTCCCTTCACAAGAGGATATTACCAAAGAGATGAACTCTTTTTCTGAAACCCTGTCAGGATTGGGAATTGATGTGGTTCGTCCTAAAGTCATAGAGAATTACAACCAAATCTTTGCCAGAGACATAGCAGTTGTAGTTGACAATAAGTTTCTCATAGCCAATGTCATAAAGGACAGGAAACAAGAAATAGACGCGCTGACTGGTATGATTGATAAACTTGATGATGATATCGTCATAGAAGCTCCTGATGGTGTGAGATTTGAAGGAGGAGACATTATGCCTCATAATGAGTATCTATTCATAGGTTATTCTGAAGAACCTGATTTTAGCACTTATAAGGTCGCTAGAACAAACTCCGCTGGAGTAAATTTCTTTAAAGAACAGTTCCCGGAAAAAAAGGTGAAGACCTTTGAGCTAAATAAAAGCGACATAGACCCTAAGAAAAATGCGCTGCATCTAGACTGCTGTTTTCAGCCCTTTGGTCTTGGTCATGCTATCATTCATAAGCCCGGTTTCAAGAATCCAGAAGATGCTGTATGGCTTATAGATTACTTTGGGAAAGAAAATTGTCTACTCATAGATGAAAACCAGATGTATGACATGGGAGCCAATCTTTTTTCTGTAGATAAAGACCATGTAATTTCCGAGGTGAATTTCCATGAAGTAAATGATTTCTTAGAATCCAAAGGTTATAAGGTCACTAAAATCCAATATGCTGAAATAGCTAAGATGGAAGGACTACTTAGGTGTTCGACCATGCCTATTCACAGAGCTTAATTTAATTTTTCCTAGTGGTGCAATACACAACTAACATCCTTATGATAAGGCCTGTTCAGTTCAGAATGAACGAGCAGACAGCCGTAAATAACTATTACCAAAAAACATTAGAGCAGCTTACTCCAGAAAACGTAGCAGATAAAGCCGTAAAGGAGTTCGATGGCTTTGTACAGAAACTCAAAGCTAAAGGTGTGAATGTGATAGTGGTTCAAGACACCAAAGAGCCAGACACACCAGATTCTATTTTTCCGAACAACTGGATTTCATTTCATGCTGATGGAAGAGTAGCCCTCTACCCTATGTTTGCCGAGAACAGAAGACAAGAAAGAAGAACTGATATTCTCGAGAAACTAAAATCAGAGCATGGATTAAACCATACAAATATCACTGACTACTCAGGTTTAGAAAAAGAAAATAGATTTCTGGAAGGAACAGGAAGCATGGTGCTTGATAGAGAAAATAAAATCTGTTATGCAGCATTATCTATCAGAACCGAGAGAAAGGCAGCCGAAAAGTTCTGTAAAGACTTTGGCTATAAACTATGTGCTTTCACTTCTAACCAAACCGTAAACGGAGAAAGAAAACCGATTTACCATACGAATGTTATGATGTGTGTAGCCGATAAATATGCGGTAGTCTGTCTAGATACTATAGATGATATTTCTGAAAGAACTGAACTCATAGACACGCTAGAACAATCAGATAAGGAAGTCATAGAAATTTCAGAAGAACAGAAAGAAAGATTCGCGGGGAACATGCTCCAAGTAGCTAATGATGCTGGAGTTCCACTTTTAGTAATGTCCACATCAGCGTATGAAAGCCTGACAGATGAACAAATAGAACGGCTAAATGCTCATAACGAAATCATTCACAGCGACATAAATACCATAGAAATATGTGGTGGTGGTAGTGCTAGATGTATGATGGCTGAAGTATTTTTGCCGAAGAATTAACAGCTCATGAATTCCTTAGAATCCCTAATTTCAGATGGTGTAAACGCTGCTCTGAAATCTTTATATAGTGCAGAAAATCAAGTAGAAGTTCCTGTTCAAGAAACCAAGAAAGAATTTGATGGAGATAGAACAGTAGTGGTGTTTCCTTTTTTAAGGACTTCTAAAAAATCTCCAGAACAAACTGCTAATCACATAGGTGAATTCTTAAACGAGAACCTATCTGTTGTAGATGGCTTTAACGTGGTCAAGGGATTCTTAAACTTAGAAATTTCGAGTAATTACTGGCTTGAGTTCTTAAATGGTGCTGCTGGAGAGGACAAGTTTGGTTTTGCACCGCAGAACTCAGCATCTGAAATAATGGTAGAGTACTCTTCTCCTAACACGAATAAACCTCTCCACTTAGGACACTTGAGAAACAACTTTTTAGGCTATTCTGTTTCTAAGATTTTAGAAGCTAACGGCCATAAAGTTCAGAAAGTTCAAATTATCAATGACCGGGGAATCCACATTTGTAAGAGTATGGTGGCTTGGCAGAAATTTGGTAATGGAGAAACTCCTGAGTCTTCTGGTATGAAGGGAGATAAGTTGGTAGGAAAATACTATGTGCTATTTGATAAAGAGTACAAAGCTCAGGTTAGTGATTTAGTAGAGAAGGGAATTACAGAAGACGAAGCTAAAAACCAAGCTCCTATTATGGCTGAAGCCAGAGAGCTTCTTAAGAAATGGGAAGAAAGAGACCCTGAAGTTTATCAGCTCTGGGAAACTATGAACTCATGGGTGTACAAAGGCTTCGAGCACACCTACACAGAAATGGGTGTGACTTTCGATAAGTTGTATTATGAATCTGATACTTACCTCATAGGAAAAGATGAAATCGAAGCTGGTTTAGAAAGTGGAGTTTTCTTTAAGAAAGAAGATGGCTCAGTGTGGTGTGATTTGACAGAAGATGGACTGGACGAAAAACTTGTGCTAAGAGCAGATGGCACTGCGGTTTATATGACTCAAGATATAGGTACAGCCATTCTTAGATTCAGAGATTTCCCGAACTTATCTTATCAGATATACACCGTTGGAAATGAGCAAGAGTACCATTTTAAGGTGCTTTTCTTGATTCTAAAGAAGCTTGGATTTCAGAAATCTGGAGATAATTTCCACCTCAGCTACGGCATGGTGGAACTTCCTGAAGGAAAAATGAAGTCTAGAGAAGGAACCGTAGTAGATGCTGATGACCTCTTAGCTCAAATGATAGAAACTGCTCAGTCTATCTCTGAAACTCAAGGTAAACTTGAGGACTTAGATGACGACCAGAAAGCCGACACATATAAGTATATCGGTTATGGAGCACTGAAATACTTTTTGCTTAAGGTAGATCCTAGAAAAGGAATGATGTTCAATCCTGAAGAATCAGTAGATTTTCAAGGGAATTCAGGACCTTTTATTCAATTCACCTTCGTAAGAGCAAAGTCCATTCTGCGCAGAGCAACAGAAGAATTTGAAAAAGTCAATGTCAATATCGAAATATCGGAATCTGAAAAAAAAGTTATTACGAGATTATATGATTTCCCAAGCGTGCTGAAAGAATCAGCTAAGCTGTATAACCCAGCAGTATTAGCCAGTTACATCTATGAATTAGTAAAAGATTACAATTCTTTCTATCAGAGCACTAATATTCTCAAGGAGCAGGATATGGACAAGGTGAACCTTAGATTAACCTTCACTGCTTTAACCGCTGATGTCATTCAGAATGGCATGGAACTGCTTGGCATTCAAATGCCTGAAAGAATGTAGGACTTACTATTGCACCGCCACATCTGGCCTACGAATAGAATTCAAAGCCTGATTTAACCTAGAAACTAAATCCGAATCGGCTTTTACTAAAGGTAGCCTGACATGAGGTGTACAATTATTTTCTAAAGCCATAAGTGCTTTAACACCTGCTGGATTTCCTTGTTCAAATAACAATGGAATCACTGGCGAAATCATACCGTAAAGCTCCTGAGCCTTTATGAAATTTCCATTCAGGCATAATTGAACATACTCAGAGAAAATTCTAGGAAGTGCATTTCCTATTACAGATATAATTCCTTCACCTCCGGCTTTCATGACTGGGCCAGTTAGACCGTCATCTCCGCTGAATACTTTGAAATTTTGAGGTCTATTTCTGATAATTTCTTCTATCTGCTTCATATCTCCTGAAGCTTCTTTTACGGCTTGAACTTTCTCTACATTTTCAGCGATTCTGAGACAAGTCTCAGCGGTGACATTGGAAGCAGTTCTCCCAGGAACATTATAAAGAATAACTGGAAGGTCTGAAGCCTCTCCCACAGCTTGAAAATGCCTGTAAATTCCTTCTTGAGTAGGCTTATTATATGATGGACTAACAGACAGAATACCCGAAACATCTGCATTCTTGAAAGCTTTCAAATCGCTTACCACTTTAGCCGTATTGTTCCCTCCTATTCCGTAAACCACTGGAATTTTCCCCTGGTTAGCATTAATTACATGGTCTAGTGCTTTCTCCTTCTCGTAATCTGTTAGTGTGGCAGCTTCTCCTGTAGTTCCCATTACTACTAGGAAATCTACTCCTCCAGCAACTAAAAACTCGGTAATCTGTTCTAATCCAGCATAATCTACATTCAGATTTTTATCGAATGGAGTAACCATGGCCACTCCTAAACCTTTTATATTCATTTAATTAAAACTTAAATTAGACAGATAATATTCTACGTGTTTTAAAAAGTCTTTATTGCTGGAGCCATCTCCTAAGCTCAGCACCACGTCCATGTACTTTTCCATTTCTGAAGATGTTCTTCCTACCTTCAAGCGGGCGTTAGATTCGGCTATGACGAATTCTAGCGGCATCATAGGACTTTGAGTTAAATCTATAAGTAAATCTATGTTCTTTCTGTTTAACTCGGTGATGAATTCATGTGGTTTGCACCGCCAGTTTAAATCCTCTCTACTTATGAAGTCTAGCTCTTTCAAATGTCCTAAGTAAACTGGAATTTCATTCTCAGATACATCAGCATAAGTTATAGCTAATATCTCCCTAATGCCAAACTCACCTTTCAAATGCCTAATGACATTCTTCACCTCTTTTAGACTGGCCTCACCATCTTCTTCATAAACTAAAAGTGTAAAAGGATTATCGTTCAGATTAACCCCTTTTTTAGTTCTGTCTATCAACTTCACCTTAGCAGGAAACATCTTACTCAATGTGTACTTAGCCTTACTCTTCAAACTCATTTAAACACTAGCTATGGCACAAAAATAACTCAGTTTACTTTGAATCTGAGGCTATCCTTCATAACTTAAGTATTAGAATTTTCGTTATAAAATAAAAAGGAAGGAAGATGAAAAGATTAGATTCTAACTGGTTCACTCATGGAGCTCTAGATGCAGAGCACAAGAGATATATCTTGTTGGCTTACCTCCAAGAGGTAGAAAAAGAATACAAATTGTCTAAGATTTATCCAGCATTAAGCGACTTAGACAGAATAATTAGAGAAATGCTCAGCTTTAAGACGAACTGTGAACAGCTGGAAAGCAGCTTTCCTAAAAGTGTCTCTTCAATTAGTCTGAAAGAAAGAAAACTAGAGTTCAGCTCTGAGCATTTTAATAACGAACTACTGCATATCATTTATGAAATCCTGGATTACTCCATTCCTAAAGTGGAAGAAAAGATTAAAATGGGGCAGGAAATATTTAATTCTGTAGAGAAGTTCATTCATATAGAACCACTTGGAATACTTCCTATTTACAGAGATGAAGGCTATCTTCTATTCCAAAACAATTCTACCACAGATGTAGATATCTATAATTTCAAGATGTATTTTCTAGAGGAAGGTAAGACAAGCAGAGTGCTTAAGACAGAGTTTATTAAAAGAACAACCAGAAGTATTTCTAACACTTTTTACAGCATTAAAGAAAGGTTAATCAAAGAAATGAATCACCTTCCTAATCCTGCTACTTTCATAGTAAACAGTTCTATTCAATTACCTTATGACGCCACGCTCCTACCGGTGACTAAAAGACTTTTCATGAGGAAACTAGTTTCTAATCAATTTTAGAAGCTGCCTTATTCAAATTTCAAAACCCCATAAAAAGACAAATCCCACTCGTTAGTGGGACTTGTCAACTTAACCAAATTTTTACTTAAATACTTAACTACTATATTTAACTAACTTGTCTAAAGCGTTGAACTAAAGACAGTGCTAAAGTATTTTTAACACGTAGTTTTCTATGTAGTACTCCCTCCCAACTGCTTGTAGGAAAATTCTGTCAAGAACTCGTTAAAACACTCGTTCCTTATACAAATAGGTTTTTTCAGGAGAACCGAAAGGGCGATATAAATAGTAGGCTTCATCACCTCTTACATCTACTTTCTCAGGATAATCATAGTACAGCTCTGTACTATCCGTATTGTCTTCTCCTCCAAGGCTGACTCTTTTGATTGAGGTTTTTCTGCCCTCTCTGTGGGCCGTGTAAACCTCATTAGTTTCATCATCATGTAAGATTCGGTCTAAGAAAGATTTCTTCTCTTCCTTATCCATCTTGAACATTCTCTTTTCTATGTACTCTCCTCTATGGTCGTAAATAAATAGCTCTTCCTCTGCTGGGTAGAATATCCAAATGCTGTCATTTCTGAGTATTACCTCAGAGTATAGAGATTCGTAATCAAAAGCATAAGGATATCCGCTCATATAGCCAGCCACTATTTCTTTATCTACTCCTGTTTCTAGCTCTGTTCTAAATGCCAATAGCTTTTCTCTTGGATGCAGGTCTCTCCACTCTGCCCTAAAAACATGCAACCGAACAGAATCCTGAATAGTACAAAGCTTTTTCGTCTGTAAATCGTTAACGTAGTAGTAATCAAATGACGGAAATGTA
>CAZTVP010000081.1:0-8293 GCA_964616995.1 uncultured Comamonadaceae bacterium | reverse complement strand
GATGAGCTTCAGTTACAAGCTGATACGTTTGTAAACCCTCAATATAACAATGGACAAGAAGTTATGTACTTCAATGGTAATGACGCTCTTGCACTTTTAACGGACGGAGGTCAGGTGCTCGTGGATGTTTTTGGTAAAATTGGTGATTCATTAAATCCAGATGGATGGGGTGCTTATGTGAACTCAGAAGGAGAGCAGGAGTATATTTCTAAAGACCATACACTGATTAGAAAAAGTACTGTTCAAGCTGGATATACTGCCAATCCTGCTACATTCAACATACTAAATGAGTATGATTCACTTCCTGCTAATACTTTTGATATGCTGGGATTTCATATTTGTGCTTGTGCTCCAAATTCCATTAATGAATTGAAAACCAACACACCCGTTAATATTTTTCCTAATCCAATTACTAGTAATGAATTTCAAGTGAATTCAACAGTAGGAATAGTCAGTGTAGAAATACTTCAAACGAATGGTGCAGTTGTTTTAAGAGAAGAAGTAAGCTCTGAGCTAAATATGTCTGTTAGTGCAGCTGAACTTGAAAAAGGATTTTACATAGTAAGACTGTTTCTAGAGAATGGAGAAGTTATCAATAAAACTATTGTAAGATAACTAAATTAACCTCGAATTACTCCAATAAAGATTCACCTTAAAAGATTTATTGTGATTAGAATTCAGTTTTTTCTAGTGTTATTTCTGTTGTGTTCTTCGGCCTTGGCTCAGGAATGTGTGCTCACAGGTACCGTTGTGGATAAAAACACAGGAGAAGGGCTTCCTAATGCCAATGTATTCTATGGAAATGGTCAAGGTTTTACTTGTGATTTTGACGGTAAGTTTGAGCAAACTCTTCCCTACGGAAGAGTGAAGTTTGAATTTAGTTATGTAGGTTATTCGTCTAAAGTGATCGAGGTTAATTTGAATAAACCTAAGATTAATCTGAATGTCGAGTTAATTAGTATTGAGCTTCAAGAGGCGCTCATCTTAGCAGATGTAGCTATAGATAGAAAAACGCCTGTGGCATATTCAAACATAGAGGCTAAACAGTTTGAGGAGGAATTAGGTTCTCAAGAGGTTCCTATGATACTGAATTCAACACCTGGAGTATACGCTACCCAGCAAGGTGGAGGTGATGGAGATGCTAGGATAACTATTCGAGGATTTGATCAGAGAAACGTAGCAGTTCTTTTAGATGGTGTTCCCGTAAATGATATGGAGAATGGTGCAGTGTATTGGTCTAATTGGTTTGGTCTAGATGCTATTATGCAAACTACCCAAGTGCAAAGAGGGTTAGGTGTCAGTAAGCTTGCCATTCCAGCTATTGGAGGTACCATTAATATTATTACTAAAGGGATAGAACAAAAGAAGAACACAAGGATAAAACAAGAGGTTGGAAACAATGGTTTTTTAAGAACAACTGTTGGTCATACTTCTGGGAGGTTAAAAGGAAATTGGGGTTTTACCGTGGCAGGTTCCTATAAACAAGGTGATGGATGGGTTTATGGAAACTGGACAGAAGGCTATTTTTATTACGGAAAGTTTCAGAAAGCTTTTAATAAACATGTATTTACTTTAAGTGGATTCGGAGCTCCACAAAGCCACGGTCAGAGATCATTTAGGGAAGGAGTTCATATATATGATCAAGACTTTGCTGCTGATTTAGGTGTAAACACTTCTGGATTTGAAGAGTTTGGATTGAACTATAATATTCATGCCACAGAACTTGAGAGATATGAATTGGATGCAGAAGGAAATAAAATAAATGCTGAAACTGAAACTTTTAACGAAAGAAAAAACTATTACCACAAACCTCAGTTCTCATTCAAGCATTCGTGGAACCCTTCTGAAAAGTTCAATTTGAGTAATGTGGCTTACCTTTCTATCGGAAACGGTGGAGGAACTAGGTTGGATAGTCAGATTGATTCTATTTTAATCAATGGACAGCCATTTGTTCAAGCGGTTTATGACGCTCATACAGGTCTTAGTTGGGATCCAGGGCCTTTTGGTTTGCAAGATCCTGCAATAATCCCTGAAATAAGTCAAACTGAGAGAAATGCCTACAGGAATTTCATAAAATCAAGTATCAACAACCATTTTTGGTATGGATTGCTCTCGACAGCTAATTGGAATGTAAATGAAGAAGTGAACATATCTGGTGGTATAGACCTAAGAAGTTACAGAGGAGAACACTACAGAGAGGTATATGATTTATTAGGTGCTGATTATACTTTTAACAAAGAAGGAGATAATCAAAACAGAAATTCAGGTGTTTTCAGAGTGGGTGATAAAATTGACTATCACAATGATGCCTTTGTAGAATGGGGCGGTCTGTTTGGTCAAGTAGAAATAGACAAAGATTTATGGTCTGGTTTTTTTAGTGCTAGTTACGCTATGACTCGTTATAAGAGAATTGATTATTTCTTACCTAGAGGTATTCAAGTTGGAGATGAGTTTTTAACGCCTAGCTATGTCTGGAATGATGATTTCAGTTTAACTGTACCTCAAGCAGTAGATACGATGTCCATGGACGGCACTGTTTATTCAGTTGATTCTGATGGGCTAGAGTTTCAGGAAACTGACTGGTTTTATAGAGGAGGATTCACCATCAAAACAGGGTTTAATTATAAGCTGAATGAAAAACAAAATGTTTTTGTCAACTTAGGATACTTAGATAGAGCACCTCGTTTTGCAAATGTTTTCGATTTTGGGAACAGATTATTTTTAGACATTCAAAACGAAAAAATCCAGGCTATAGAGCTTGGTTATAGCTACCATACTAGAAAGTTTAAGACCAACTTTAACTCTTATTTCACTACTTGGAAGAATAGACCTGTCAACAGAGGAGTCAGCATTCCTGATCCAGAAGATCCTCTTGAGCTCATCAGTGCCAACATTAATGATATGGCTGCGCGCCATATGGGTGTAGAGTTAGAGTCATCATATGCTGTGAATTCTAAACTAACTGTAGAGTCCATAATTTCTATTGGTGATTGGATTTGGAACTCCAAGGATACAGTGTTCTTCTTTTATGATAATGGAGCACCTGTAATAATTACTGAAAACATTACGGTTTTAGATGAAAATGGAGATCCTTTACTAGATGGAGAAGGAAACCCTATCACTGAAGAGGTAAGCTATCAAGAATCTAGAAATTATGATGCTGAGGGAGTTCATGTTGGAGATGCTGCTCAAACTCAACTTGGGCTAATGCTTCGTTATCAGTTCAGAAAAGGCACTTATGCTAAATTTAGATATACATATTTTGATCGTCATTTTGCCAATTTTGACCCGCTTACACTGAATGGAGAAAATGCAGGAAGAGACTCTTGGCAAGCGCCAAGTTATGGACTATTAGATGCTCACTTTGGTTATGAGGTAAAAACAGGAGCAAGCAGCTTCTTAAATCTAAGACTAAGTGTTTTTAATGTTTTGAACACTGTTTTCATATCTGATGCATCTAATAACTTCAGCCAGTCTAGGTTTAATGATTATGCAATTACTGATGAACTAGGAAACACTCAAGCACAAGGATTTGATGCTGGTTCGGCCGGGGTCTTTTTTGGACAAGGAACCCGTTTTAATGTTTCCGCCACACTAAACTTTTAAAAAAAATCACATGAAATCATATGTATTAGCCATGGTGCTGTTTTGCACCGCATTAAGTAACTACGCTCAAACTGATATTCTAGACCTTAGGACTAATTATAATGTGGAGGACGTAGTAACTATAACGGGAATAGTTACCAATGGTGAGGAGCTAGGTTCTACCGTAAGATATATTCAAGACGGGACAGCTGGAATAGCTATTTACTCCCCTGCTTGGGACGGGTTTACAGTTCCACAAAGAGGAGATGAAATCACCGTTACTGGAGAAATTTCTGAGTTTAATGGACTATTAGAAGTGGGGCCAAACCTGACTTCTGTTACGATCAATAGTTCAGGAAATGAACTTCCAGATTTCCAATACATAGACCTTACAGATATAGGTGAAGAGTTAGAAGGGCAGCTTGTTAATTTAGACGGAGCTCAATTCCAAGATGGAGGAACCACATTTGCTGGAAATAATACATATTCTTTCTTACACGAAGGAGAACAAGGAGTGATTTATGTGCGAGCTGGAAGCGTCCTAGAAGGTGAAATTATTCCAGCCGGACAGATTACACTTAGAGGAATCTTAAGTCAATTTACCTTTGACGGATTCGGAGGATATCAGATTCTTCCACGTGATGCTGATGACTTAATTTCTGATTCAAGCATAAACTTAGTTTCACAATTGAAACAATCTACGCATGATGAAACCACTATAACCGTAAACTGGTTAACAGACACACCAGGAACTAGTGTGGTTTACTACGGTACTGACCCTGAAAACTTGACCTCTAGTACTACAGGCACTGCAGACGTCACTTCCCATGAGGTAACCATCACAGGTTTAGAGCCAGGAACTATTTATTTCATTTATGCGGAGTCAGGAAACGAAGATTCAGCGGTGCAATCCAGCACTTCAGCATTCTCCACAGTAAGTGAGTCAAGCGGAGAAATTAAAGTGTATTTCACCACAGAAGTAGATAATGAAGTAGCCACTATGGACAATGCTATTTCTCTGGGAGTTGGAATGAATGATACCATAGCGGCTTACATAGATAGAGCTGATATATCGGTAGATTTAGCTGTATATAATAACAATGACCAAACAGTAATGAATGCCGTAAATGATGCTTACGATAGAGGAGTAATCGTAAGGTATATCACTCAAGGTACTAACGCTAACATAGGATTAGGTCAGTTGAATTCAAATATTCCTATCCTAGAAAGACAAGATGACAATGGTTCTGGAATGCATAACAAGTTTGTGATTATAGATGCAGAAGATACCGATAACTGTCAGTTAATCATGGGCTCGGCCAACTTCACTACGAATGGACTTGTGCAAGACCATAATAACGTAGTTATCTTCCAAGACCAATCTATCTGTAGAGGATACACAGTAGAGTTCGAAGAAATGTGGGGAGGAAATGGTCCTCAGCCAGTAACTGGAAACGCTAAATTCAGTTCTGCTAAACTGAATAATACACCTCAGGAATATACCATAGGCGGAATAAGAGTAGAATCATACTTCTCCCCTACAGATGGTGTTACGGATGCTATGGTAAGAGCTATCCAAACTACAGATTCTGATTTAGACTTTGCACTGCTAGTGCTGACTAGAGATGATTTAGCAGAAGCTATAGCAGAAGAAGATAACCTGTTCTTAGTAGTGGCTAGAGGAATGATAGAACAGATAAGTGTTCAAGGTTCGGACCATGAATTCCTCATAGAGAATGGAGTAGATATAGAAAGCCATGAGGGAATAGAGCCACAGCTACACCATAAGTACTGTATCATAGACCACAGCAGTCCAGACTCTGACCCTATGGTAATTACAGGTTCTCATAACTGGAGTTCAAGTGCGGAGAATGTAAATGATGAAAATACACTTATTATTCACGATGCTAGCATAGCTAATCAGTTCTATCAGGAGTGGCATAAGAGATGGGAAGAGCTTACAGTAGGAATCACTGAAGAAGACAATAACTGGGAAGTAAGATTTTTCCCTAACCCAGCTACTGATGTGGTAAATCTATTCATCGAGAACAGAAACTTCTTTCGGTTGGAAGTAAGTGTAATAGACATTACTGGAAAGGTGGTGATCACACAGCAGCTCCAAGGTAAGAAACATCTCCTAGATGTATCGGCACTCCAAAGTGGACTTTATACCATCCAAATAAATGATGGTGTAAACGCGCACAGTGAGAAAGTAGTAATTCGCTAAGTTTGCGCCCTAGTATTTGAGGGCATGAATTTTACTAATCTAGAAGCTAAAATATTCGTAGCTGGCCATAATGGTATGGTCGGATCGGCTATCGTAAGAGCGTTAGAATCTAAGGGATACAAGCATATCCTAAAGAAATCATCTAAAGAACTTGACTTAAGAAATCAGTCTGCGGTGCAAAGTTTCTTTGCATCCGAAAAACCAGATTTTGTATTTCTGGCGGCAGCTAAAGTAGGAGGGATATTAGCTAATGATACCTACCGAGCTGAGTTCCTTTATGACAACCTAATGATTCAGTCTAATGTTATTCATGCCAGTCATGAAAGTGCGGTTCAAAAGCTCTTGTTCCTAGGAAGCTCATGTATTTACCCAAAACTAGCGGAGCAGCCACTAACAGAAGAAGCACTTTTAACTGGAGAGTTAGAACCTACGAATGAACCTTATGCCATAGCTAAGATTTCAGGTATAAAAATGTGTGAAGCATACCGAGACCAGTACGGAGCCAATTATATTTCGGCTATGCCTACTAATTTGTACGGCCCGAATGATAATTACGATTTAAAAACTAGTCATGTGCTTCCTGCTCTTATCAGAAAATTCCATGAAGCCAAGAAAAACGGTGAAGCCGAAGTTATCTGCTGGGGAACAGGTTCGCCTATGAGAGAATTTCTTCATGTAGATGATTTGGCAGCTGCGTGCGTACATCTTATGCTGAATTATGATGAGAAACCATTCTTAAATATCGGTACCGGCACAGATGTAACCATAAAAGAATTAGCAGAAACCATAGCTGAGGTTGTAGGTTATGAAGGTAAGATTGTGTGGGATACTACTAAACCAGATGGAACACCTCGTAAACTTATGAATGTCAATAGAATTCATGATACAGGGTGGAAGCATAAAATTGACCTGAGAGAGGGAATAGAAATGGTGTATAGAGACTTTTCTGCAAGTGAATTGGCTTAGGAGCATCTATATCAGCCTTTCCTTTTTTTTGATAAGCATTTCTGCTACTGCGCAGTTAGACTTATTTCCCTTACATCAAGATTACATAGAGGAGTCTCGTTCAGCCTATGGAAGTTTAGATTCGGTTTATCATACAGCCACACTGCCTTTTTCAGTAAAAAATTCAGCCTTAGAGGACAACTATTTTTTCAAGGATTCACTCAGTTATTATTCTATTGTAAAGGCTAAACTCCTGAAAGAAGACTTAATAAAAGTAACCGAGGAAGATTTTAGGCTACGCGTAAATCCACTTTTTGATTTCAGTGGTGCTTTAGAACTCAGTGATACCGCTGAATATGCAGACACCACTACTTTCTTTCAAAATTCCAGAGGATTTTCCGTAGATGGAAAAATCGGAAAGCGCTTCTTCTTTCATACGGGCTTTTTAGAAAATCAAGCCTATTTACCAGGATGGCAAAAGGCCTATGCAGATACTAGTCTAGTCATCCCAGCTATGGGAAGACATAAGAAGTTCAGAGATAATGGGTTTGATTATGCTCAAGCTTATGGATGGATAAGCTATTATCCTACAGAGAAACTAAATGTATTCTTTGGTCATGGACAGTTGTTTTCGGGTCACGGCTACAGGTCACATTTAGTAAGTCATCAGAGCTTTAATTTCCCGCATCTAAAACTTCAAGCTGATTTATTTAAGAACATGCTCAGAGCCTACTGGGGAATAGGAAAGATTCAAACGCTTTCTAGAAAACCCCTAGGTGAGGTTCCTGAATCCTTGTTTAAACCCAAGTACACTACTTTTTCTTCATTGGATTGGCTAATTGGGAAACATGTAGAATTATCTGTTTTCCACATGGACACTTGGAAGCGTTTTAGTGATACTAGAGGAACGCTACCGCTGCCCGCTCAAACTTATGTTCCAGTTCCACTGATGAATTATTTCATTGCACCGCAGGATTCCACACAGCAGTCTAGGCTAGGCGGAAGTTTACTGCTAAAGCTTACCAATAAGCTTCAGGTTTATGGTCAATATGAAATAGAACGCAGTGGCATTCAGGTTGGCGTAAGAACACATGAGCTAATTCCTGGATTAATCCTAAGTGCGGAGTACAATCAAGCTGAAGAAGCGTTTATTTCAGATGAACTAGTAAGCTTCGTCCATCTGAATGAATCCACTGCACATCCACTTTTAGGAGAATTTACCGAGTTAATAGGTTCAGTTTCATACAGGAAGAAAAGATGGCTGTTTAGAGGGTTGTATAGTCAAAACGAAACCACTAGAAAAGTGCAGAACATATCACTGCAGGTCAGTTACCTAATTAACCCAAGATGGAATTTTCAAGTGTTCTCTGAATACATTTACAGAAAAGAGTCTAATCAGCCCGTTAATTATGAATCTAGTGTAGTGCGCATAGGATTGAGAACCCCTATGTTTGATTCCTTTTATAATTTTTAATAACTTCAAGCCAAATTTAAAGAACCCTTGACCGAACTCATTTCCGCATTCCTAACGGCATT
>CAZTVP010000080.1:1048-8402 GCA_964616995.1 uncultured Comamonadaceae bacterium | reverse complement strand
AAAACTACACGCTTCTGCAGTTTCACAATCTGCATCTGGATTATAATTACAATCAAATTCATCTGCGCAGCCAGCTACCCCTTCACATGAACCATCATCAAGTGTAGCTTCTGGGTCATAGTTACAAGCCAAATTATCTGTGCAACCTGCGCAACTTTCATATTCACAAAAACTGGGATCATCACATGAAAATTCTTGGATATTGGAATAATTACATGCCGTTTCATCTGAACAATATCTTACAAAAAAACTACACGCTTCTGCAGTTTCACAATCTGCATCTGGATTATAATTACAATCATATTCATTTACACAACCAGCTACTCCTTCACATGAACCATCATCAAGTGTGGCTTCTGGGTCATAGTTGCATGCTAAATCATCTGTGCAACCAGAACAGCTATCATACTCACAGAAACTAGGATCATCGCACGAGAATTCTAGGATTATGGAGTAATTACATGCCGTTTCATCTGAACAATATCTAACAAAAAAACTACACGCTTCTGTGGTTTCACAATCTGCATCTGGATTATAATTACAATCATATTCATTTACACAACCCGCTATTCCTTCACATGAACCATCATTAAGTGTGGCTTCTGGGGCATAGTTGCATGCTAAATCATCTGTGCAACCTAAAATATCATCACATGCTCCATCTTCATCTATCTCCCAATCACAATCATTATCAAGACCATCACAAAGCTCTTCAGCATCTATATAAATCGCAGCATTAGAATCATTACAATCTCCAGGCATTAAGGCAGTATAAAATCCTGAAGGCTCACATGCAAACAAGGGCGCCCCATTGTCTCCATATCCATCTTGATCAAAATCATAATAAAATTCATAGAAAGCAACACAACTACCATCATCTATAATTGCGGTTGGGTCATAATTACAAGCCCCAAGATTTGTACATCCGAATTGTGCAGCTGAACTAAATGCTGCACAAATCATCATAAATAGTAAAGTATATTTTGATCTCATAAGGTAAAATTTAATGGTGTCAAAACTAGAAATCACCTTTTCTGAAGACCCTGCATAGAACATGTAGTATTTGTTATAACCTGCTGCTATTGTTCTATTTAAACACAACATCATTCATGTGGTCTTATGCTAGGATTGATTATTTACCTTTGGAAATTATCATGTCTGAGAGTAAGATTAAAATACTGATAGCTGAAGATGACACCTTCATTTCTAATGATATAGCATCTCTACTTAATAGTGAAGGATATCAGGTAATAGGTATAGCACATTCAGAAAAGGAAGCTATACAGCATTTGAAAAGTACCCAAGTAGATATGGCTATTCTAGACATTCACATGGATACTCATGAGTCAGGAATAAACATTGCAAAGCATATAAGAACCCATAAAAACATACCTTTTATATTTCTTACTTCATTCTCTGATAAAGAAACACAGGCACAAGCCCTTCAAGAAAACCCTTATGGATATCTGGTTAAACCATTTCAAGAAGCTACACTTCTAACGACTATTAACCTAGCCCTTAGCAATTTCAATAAGGGGAAATCTGAATTAAATTTCAGCAAATGCTCTGAGGTTTTAACCAAGACTGAACTCAATATATGTAAACTTTTGTGCACTAGTTTAACCTATGAAGAAATAGGTGAACAATCTTTCATTTCTCTGAATACAGTGAGGTTTCATGCTAAAAATATTTATTTGAAACTAAATGTAAATAGCCGGTCAGAACTGTTGAATTTAATGATAGAACAGTGAAAGAAATTGTTATCATATTCTTTTTAGTTCTCGCATCAAACCTTGCAAATGCTGGTATATCACCTTTAGAAAAATTGGTTCAGAACATCTTTGATAACCATGGATTAGATTCAGCTTATCAATTTCTAGATTTTAAAATAGCCTCTGCCTCTTTAGAAGAGGATAAAGGCCATTTTGTGTTGCAAAAAGCTGAGCTAAGTCTTAACAACATGGACTTTGATAAGGCTTTTACTCAATATAAAAGTGCCTATGAAATTTTAAAAGAATCCGAAAATATCAATGATTGCTCTACAGCAGCCTTAGGTTATGTTCAGTTTCTAATAATGCGATCTGATCTGAGTAAAGCCCAGAACATTTGCCATATCATGCTATCTAAAGAAAAACTAGATCCTAACGATGTCCCGTCTTATCTAGGTGGCTTAAATGACATACACAAACGCTATGGAAATCTGGATAGCTCATTTTATTACTCAAAGAAAGCCTTAGACTTTTGCGTAGAGTTAAATGATAGTAACAAATTACCTATTCGATTTAAACAGTATTCCCAAGATCTTTTTTCAAAACAGAAATATGACTCAGCGGCCTATTATGGGCTAAAAGGCTTAGACTATATTAAAAAGGATGCAGACAATCACTGGAAAACTCAAGTATTACTGAGTAATCTCTCTCAAATATTTCAGGCCCAAGGAAACCTCTTCAAAGCTAAAGAATATGCCCAACTTAATCTTGACACTTGTAAATATTTCAAACTAAAATCTCCACTGGCATTTGCATATTATCAAATAGGACTAGTTGAATATCACAGCCACAATTTTTCTAAAGCCATAGCATACGTTGATTCCGCGCTAATTACTACCAAAGAGAACTTTTCTAATTCATTAAATGTTTTGTACTATCAGCAGTTAAAATTAGAATGTCAATTTGAACTGTTTGACAGAATGGATTCTGATTTACTTCAGGAAGTACTTGGCAAAAAGGATGATTTTAAGGAAAGTAAACATCTTAATAATTTGAATCTGATTGAATTTGCCTCAGAATATCAAACATTATCTGAACCAGAGTTTCAAAATAAATTTAACTCGATATTAAAATCCATTGAACATTTAAAAGACAATTTTTACCTGATCAAACTCTACAAAATCAAATTAAAAAGGCAGCAGTTTTTTAAAGATGTATCCTTAGTGGAGACTGCCAAGATATTAGACAGTCTAAAACTTCAAGTAAGAAATTTAAGCCAAGAGTTTCTAGTTAATGACTTAGAAGCCAAGTATAAAAAAAAAGAACAAGAGAAAGAGATTCAGGCTCAAGCTAACCTTATTCACGCTAAAGATAATCTACTCTTTAGTGTGATAGCAGGTTTGTGTATAACAGGAGTTCTTTTAATCTTACTCATCATTTATCAAAACAGAATTAGAAAACAAAAGAAAGAACTTTCTTCTTCACTGGCAGAGAACACTGAACTCCTTAACGAAAAAGATGTGCTGCTTAGAGAAATTCATCATAGGGTGAAAAATAACCTTCAGATGGTAAGTTCTATGCTAAACTGGCAGTCTAGAGAGGCTGAAAATAAAATAGCCAAAGAAACTTTAATGGAAAGTTCCAATAGGGTAAAATCTATGCTTTTGATACATAGGCATCTTTATCAAAATGAGAATTTATCTGCCATTAATATTAAATCTTATCTAGAGAATTTAATTTCTCAAATTAAAGCCAATTATCTAGAAAACGATTCTATTCAAATTACTCACTCAATAGAAGAACTACATCTTGACATAGATACAGTGATTCCTTTAGGCCTTATAACAAACGAGCTTATTACTAATTCAATTAAGTACGCTTTTATTGAACAAGAGCCTGGTACAATAAGTATTAATCTTTCTTCAAAAGAAAAGTCTATAATCTTGACTGCTCAGGATAATGGCAAAGGCATAAATGAATCAAAAGAAAACTCAGAGTCCTTTGGTCTCGGTTTGATAGAGGCTTTAATCAAAAGACTAAAAGCCACCAGCAACATAGAATCAGATTCAACGGGAACCTTGGTTTCTATAACATTTGATTATTGACATTTAGTTACGAATACTGATAATAAAAAAAGACAAATTTGTGGTGGTAACCGAATCTGATCTTTTCGTGAGGTAAGTGTTTGTTTAAAAAATCATTATTATCAGTGCACCGCTAAAAAATAAAAAACCCTACTCACTAAAAGCAAGTAGGGCTTCTTTACCAATTAATAAATCTAATTACAAGATTCACCAAACGCACCTAGGAATCCTCCTAGATCCGCTACATTCACGTTTCCATCTCCTGTGAAATCTCCTGGACAAAAGTTCTCGCCATAACTCTCACAGCTTCCATCATCTAGAGTAGCCATGGAATTGTAGTTGACATCTTCTGGATTCGTACAACCTGCGTAAATACAACTCCCATCATCACATGAAGCTAAAGCTGAGTAATTCACTGCTGTAGTGTCTGTACAACCATCTGGATAAGTGCATGTACCATCATTAGCGGTAGCATTAGAGTCATAGTTACACGCTGACTCATCATTACAGCCGCCTATTCCTGGGATACAAGAACCGTCATCACAAGTGGCCGAAGGATCATAGTTTCCTGCTGTAGGATCTGTGCATCCTCCACCTCCTACTCGTAGAATTTGGGTATCATCACTAGCGGTGCAATGTCCATTCGTAACTGTCCATGTGAGATACTGAGTGAAGTTTAGCGGAACATTAGAAACCTCTGTATTTCTATCTGTTATATCTGCTATAATTATTCCTGATTCCGTGCTCCACTCTCCTGTTCCTACAGCCGGTTCATCTGCATTCATGATGAATGTTTCTGTACAGTCTAGCTGACTAGTTCCGGCATAGGCCTGTGGAGTAAGATTATTCACTATGGTTACCTCATCAGATGAAATGCAGTTTCCATCTGAAATAGACCATCTCAGCACCGCTGAAGTTTCAGGAGCTATTCCTAATGTCTGACTAGCAGCATTTAAACTAGATCCAAGGGTATTTATATCACCTGAGACAATGGTCCAACCTCCAGTAAATCCATCAGGTAAATTTCCTACTACTGTAAAGAGATTCTGACTTGAAAATGGATTGTTACAGATGTATTGATCTTCTCCCGCATCTGCTAGTTCTGAGGTGTAAATACAGGAATCATCTTCTAAGTTGGCTTGCTCATCATAATTACAAGCCAGCTCATCTGTACATCCTGAAAATATGCAGGTGAAGTCTTCCAGAGTTGCCATGCTATTATAATTATCTGCATCTGGATTTGTGCAACCAGCATACACACAGCTTCCATCATCACATTGAGCTAAAGCAGTGTAGTTTATAGCTGAAGGGTCTAAACATCCTGAATTATAATTACACAAGATTGTGTTAGAGTCTAGAATGTTGAAATTGCAAGCATTGGGATCATTGCACCCAGGGATTCCTTCTGAATCACATTCACCGTCTCCATCTGTATCTACAAAGGAATCAGAGCCTCCAAGCATAAGCCCTGAAGTCTTTAATGCATAGAATTCAATCTTAGCCAATCTGTTTTCAGGGCAGTCCTCCTGAAAGTATGAATCACATTGAACATTAGAAGGACACTCATAGTAAGTTCCTAAGTTAGAGAGTATCAATTCTCCAACAATATCAACATAATTAAAATTCACATATAAATCAAAATTGAACCCTACATCATAAAAACTACCTTCTTGAAAAACGAAATAAGGTTCATATGCCATAAAAGGAAGGTCAGTTGTGTCACGAGTATTTAGAATGGAAAAATCACTCAACCTAAAAAGAAAATTACTCTCGTAATCAGCATCTAAAAAATCTACTCCATCAGGCGCATATCTCCAGTATCCTGCATTAAAACCTCCAAATACTTGGCCACAAGAATTTTCTATAATCATAAGTGTATTTGGAATTTCAAAAATGTTTGAATAATTCACTATCTGGGAAATCTGTTCTTCATCATGAAGTAGTTCTGCCTCAAAATGAAATTCCTCGTCTAATTGGTTCATCAACCAATATTGATCACTAATGCTCATTATTTCTGATTCAGGAAGAAATTCAGTGAGCTCAAAACACAAACCTTCTTCACCTGAAATACAACTTCCATCTTCAACATTTGCTTCAGGGTTATAATTTTCTGCAAGATGATTTGTACAGCCAAAAATCACACAACTTCCGTCATCCAAGGTTGCAGTACTGTCATAATTAGAGGCTGAGACATCTGTGCAGCCAGCATATAGGCAACTACCATCTTCAATACTTGCTTGAGGGGTATAATTTTCTGCAAGATGATTTGTACAGCCAAAAATCACACAACTACCATCATCCAAAGTTGCTGTGCTGTCATAATTAGAAGCTGAAACATTAGTGCAGCCAGCGTACAGGCAACTACCATCATCACACTGCGCGGTAGGAATAAAGTTAACTGCTCCTGCATCTGTACATCCATCTGGGTATTGACAAGCTGTAGCATTACTATCCTCAGAATTATAATTACAAGCTGAAGCATCATTACAGCCTGGTTCTCCTTCAGAATCGCACACACCGTCTCCGTCTGTATCTACATATTGCACCGCAGATCCTGGTATTCTGCCTGTAGTTTTTAAGGCATAAAATTCTACTTTAGAAACTATGTTCTCTGGGCAGTCTTCTTGGAAATAAAAATCACACTCATCTGTGGGGTTGGATTGTACTCCAGTTTGATCATTTAATGGACATTCATAAGTGGTTCCTAAACTGGAATAAATCTCTTCTCCCACCACAGGACCAACAAAATTGATGTACAAGTCATAATTAAAACCAAAATCATAAAATGTTCCCTCTGGAAAAACATAGTAGGGTTCTGATAAGGTTGTTCCTGTAGTAAAGGTTTCTAGGGTGTTTAGAATAGTTTCATCACTCAGCCTGAATAAGAAATTACACTGATAACTGGGAGAATTAAAATCTATTCCATCCGGAGCTTCTCTCCAGTAGCCTACATTATATCCTCCAAACACTTGACCACAAGAGTTTTCTATGATCATAAGAGTGTGCGGTGTTTCATAAATGTTCTGGATATCTATGCCTTGAGTATGCGTTTCTTCATCATGAATAAGCTCCGCCTCAAAATGAAACTCCTCTCCTAACTGCTGCATTAACCAGAGCTGATCTTCAGCGTTCATGATCTCAGATTCTGGAAGAAATTCTACACCTTCAAAACACACTCCTTCTAGACATGACCAGCAGCTTCCATCATCTTGAGTGGCTAATGGATTATAATTATCTGCATTAGGATGGGTACAACCTGAAACATAACAGCTTCCGTCATCACATTCAGCATTAGGGTCATAGTTATCTGCTTGCGCATCTGTGCATCCTTCCACTAATTCTATCATGGCTGTATTAGGATCTAAAAGCATCAGAGTTCCTCCTATTCCTGTGTAACTGTACTCATCACATTCTGAAAGTTCATTCAACGCTAATTCATCCTCATTATCAAACTTATGGTAGCTGATAAGCTTATCATAATCAGCAGAACAAATCATGCTGGTGGAAATGTAATTAGGATCTAATTCTGAGGCAGTTACTTTCCAAAAACGGAGTTCATCT
>CAZTVP010000080.1:0-1038 GCA_964616995.1 uncultured Comamonadaceae bacterium | reverse complement strand
TATAAAATTTCCATTCGGTCCACCTATGGTAAACTCGTTTAAGGCAAAAACGGGAGCAGTGCCCGTGACTGTTCCAGACATGTTCCCATCTACAAACACTTGGTTAAATTCTGTACCGTCAGATGAAATAACTATGTGGTGGCAGCCTGCAGTTAGGTTATTAGTGATGTGCATGGAAGCTGTAATATCTCCTATTTGCAGCCTCAGCGTTTCGTCTGGATAAACTCCCGTGCTGTTTCCGAAAGAAAGGAATTGACCGTTTCCAGCTTCGTTGAACTTAAGAAGGGTTCTGGCAGTACTGGTGGCAGTAAATCCTGGATCAAAGTACACTCTAAAGTCTATGGTTTTTACTATTTGACCTGGCTCAGCCAATTCTACAATTGCCTTATCTAACAAACCTAGATTTAAGACTTGTTGCTGGGCTCTTAACTGAGTAAAACTTAGAATACAAACTAACAGAGTGGTTAAGGTTGTAATTATTAAAAATTTCATTTGGTTTAAGATTTTCTGCAAATCTCCGTTTAGCATTATCCCTGTTTGCTACCCAAAAGTGTGGTTTTTAAATGCTAGGAATTCTGGTTATTTGTTTTAAATTTCAGAATCTATGTCCTTAACCAAAATCTTAATTGTAGAAGATGATGCTGTTATAGCTAATGATATTTCTATGTGCTTGGAAGATGCTGGCTACTCTGTGGCCGGAATAGCGCACACTGCTGACCTCGCCTTCAGTATGTTGGCATCTAAAGAAATAGATATGGCTGTGTTAGATGTACAAATAGCCAATGGTCAAAGCGGAATGGACGTGGCGGAGGTGATTCAGTCCAAGTATAAGATTCCGTTTATTTTTCTCACTAGTTTTTCTGATGAAAACACGGTGGCTGAAGCTCAGGAACACAGTCCTTATGGTTATCTCGTAAAACCATTTCAGGAACCTACACTGCTGACTACTATTAAAATAGCACTTTCTAATTATCAGAAGCAGCTGCAGAAATTTGACTACAGCAGAATAGAGCAGAAATTGACTAAAAAGGAAATGGC
>CAZTVP010000079.1:316-8460 GCA_964616995.1 uncultured Comamonadaceae bacterium | reverse complement strand
AGGTTCTACCATTGAAAACCGCTATTCCTCCTGGAATTCCGAGTAAAATCTCATTTTTATCATATTCACAGATGGCAGTTACGGTGTTATTTAACAGCCCGTCCTCTGAACTAAAGTTGGTAAAGGCTTGACCATCATATCTACTCACTCCACCTAGCGTTCCTACCCATAAAGCTCCACGGGAATCTTGGTAAAGAGACCTTACCTGAGAATGTGCCAAGCCTTCATCTACTCCATAATTTAGGAACACGTATTTCTGAGCTACAACAGGAGCTACAGCACTTAAGGCACAAAGGAGAATAAAGAGCTTACGCATTAAAATGTGCTGATAAAATCTACAAATTCAGTTACCTTTCTTCTGCTTACAGGAACATGGGTGCCATCACTCATAACAGCCATATTCCCCTCAGTTCTATTGAACTCACGAAGGTGATTGGCTACATTAATGATGTGAGATTTATGCACTCGGTAAAAATCAGCTTCAGGAAGATGGTCTTCATACACTTTAATGGTTTTACTGCTAACTACACGTTTTCCGCTACTTAAATAGAGTGTAGTATAACTCTCACTAGCTTCCAAATGAATGATTTCTTCATGATTTATGAGCTGAATTCCATGTGAGGTAGGCACCGCCAGTTTTCTATTAGCAGATGATGCTTTTTCAGACGCAGATTGTAGCATGGCGCTGAGCTCAGTCAAATTTATTTGTGATGTGCTTGAACCTTTAGAGAGCTTTCCCACAGCGGATTGCAGCTCGTCTATATTGATAGGTTTTTCTAAGTAATCTACAGCGGACTCCTTGATAGCCTTCAGCGCAAATTCATTGTGAGCTGTAGTAAACACCACAGAGAAATTACGCTCTTTGAACTGAGATAACACGCTGAATCCATCTCCATTTGGCATCATCACGTCTAAAAACACCACATCTGGATTGAGCTCATTTATTTTTTCTACCGCTTGTGCTGCATTCTCCGCTAATCCTAGGATGGTAAGCTCAGGACAAAACTCCTCTATGAGCATTTTTAAATTTTCTCTGCAGTGCAGCTCGTCATCTACTATTAAAGCGGTTAGTTGGCTCATGGCGTGTTTGTTTAGATTACAATTAACTAAAAAACAACTGAAAAAATGCAGTAACTAGCACTAGTCGTCACTTTGCCTGAGGGAAATGCACCGTAGAGCTAGGGAACGGGAAAAATTAGCATGTTAGCTCTAATCCTTAGAACTTCTTTACTCTTTCTATGAGTGTATTCAGCCTGGCACGGCTTACGGTAAGCTCTTTTCCATCTTCCATAAACACTGAACTTCCCTGCAGATTATTGTACTCCTTCAAGTAATTCAGATTGATGATGTGGGACTTATGAATTCTGAGAAACTCATTTTTACTAAGCATTTCTTCAAAAACCTTTATGGTCTTGCTATCTAAGTAAGTACTTCCATCTTTAAAATAGAGCAGAGTGAGATTATTGTCTGCCTCTAAATACATAATATCCTTTTCACGCACTATCTTGAATCCACGAGCGTGGAACAGGGTAATTTTTCGGTCTGTGGATAGTTTTAAGATTTCTTCTTTTAAATGGTCTAAAGACTGCTGGTAGGCTATTTTATTGGTTTGGCTGTGCAAAAAAGACTCCTGATAATCCAACAGCTTCTCTACAGCCTGAGTTAAATCATCTATATCTATTGGCTTAAGGATGTAATGTAGTGCATTAGCATTAAGTGCTTTAATGGCGTAATCCTTAAATGCTGTAACGAATACTACCTGAAACGACTTTTCAGGTAATTCTGCTAGTAAATCAAAGCCCTCAGAACCACTGGGCATTCGGATATCTAAAAAAACTACTTCAGGATTTAGTTCTTGAATTACTTGCTTACCTCTTTCTTTTCCATCGGCAGTTCCTATCACCTCTATTTCAGGACAGTACTCTTCTAAGAGCATACTAAGATTTTGCCTAGCATGGTGTTCATCATCTATGATTATAGCTCTTAATCTGTCCAAAGGATGTAGGTTTTTTCGCACGCTTGAAGTGACCTATGACTTACGCCTCCGTCAGAAAAGTGCAACAAAATTTTAAATCCGTCCGTAAAACTAGGGAACTGCAATTAAAATTTGGAACCATGATAGAAATAATGAACCCATTAACAATCAACGTTACACCCGACCAAACCATCCAAATAGACTATAAAAGTATGGAGGATACTCCCATATTTGACATCTGTGACCACGATGGGAAATTAGTAGAAACAGGAGTGCTTGAAGGTGATATGACTGAGTTATTTCTTCAAAGTTTGACTTCAGGGCATTATTACATTTTCATCTTAGACGGCCCTGAGATTCTTACAGAGCAGTTCGCTATATCAGCATAAATACTATCCGTTTTCTAAAATTCTGCTAATTCTTTAGACAAAGTATCTCGAATTCATAGGGCTTGGCTATTTTCGTCAAAAATCACTCCTATGAAATCAATATGGAAATATCTTTGCGTCGCACTGATAATAAGCGCGTGTAACACTCCAGATACTACTAAACCGGCAGAGAATAAAATGGCAGATATCCAACCACCTGTAGCTAAAAAAGTACCTAAAGAACTCACTATTCATGGTGATACCAGAGTAGATGATTATTTCTGGATGCGTTTGAGTGATGAGCAGAAAAATGCTGAAACTCCTGATGCCCAAACTCAGGATGTGCTGGATTACTTGAATGCTGAAAACGACTACAAAAAGGCTGTAATGTCCGATACGGAAGACCTCCAGGAAGCGCTTTTTAAGGAAATGAAGGGCAGAATAAAGGAGGACGATGAGTCTGTGCCTTATAAGAGTAACGGGTATTTCTATTACGTAAGAACTGAAAAAGGCGCTGAATACCCACTTTACTGTAGAAAAGAAGGCAACCTGGAGGCTGATGAAGAAATCATGCTGAACGGCCCAGAATTGGCAGAAGGTCATGATTACTTTGCTATAGCAGGAAGGTCAGTTTCTCCTTCAAATGAAATCTTGGCGTATGGTGAGGATTTAGTTTCTAGAAGAATTTACTCTGTACATTTTAAAAATCTAAAAACCGGTGAGTACCTGAAGGATAAACTAGAAGGTACTACAGGAGGTGTTACTTGGGCTAATGATAACCAAACGGTTTTCTACACTAAGAAAGATGATGTTACACTAAGAAGTAATAGGATTTTCAAACACAAACTAGGTACTCCACAGTCTGAAGATGTTCTGGTTTATGAAGAAAAAGACGATACCTTCGGGACGTTCGTTTACAAGACTAAATCTAAGGCTTACATCATCATAGGTTCGTACAGTACGCTTTCTAATGAGTATAGATATGTAGATGCTAACGCTCCTGATGCGGATTTCACGATTATTCAGCCTAGAACAGACAAGCTGGAATACAGCGTAGCACACTACCAAGGAGATTTTTACATCCTCACTAATCATGAGGCTAAAAACTTCAGACTGATGAAGGCTCCGGTGGAAAACTGCTCACTGGCCAACTGGAAAGAAGTGATTCCTCATAGAGAAGATGTACTGCTAGAAGGTGTAGAACTTTTCAAAGATTTCTTAGTGTTAGACGAACGTAAAAACGGACTAACACACTTGAGAATTAAACCATGGAAAGGTGATGCGGAATATTACCTACCATTCAATGACCCTGCGTACAGCGCTGGAACTGGAGCTAACTTGGATTTCGATACGGAGTGGCTGCGTTACGGATATACATCTATGACTACTCCTTCTTCTACGTATGAGTGGAACATGAAAACCAAGGAGCAGAAACTTCTCAAACAAAGCGAAGTAGTAGGAGGTCACAATCCTGAAGACTATGAATCTAAGAGATTATACGCTACTGCTAAGGATGGAACAAAGGTTCCAATGTCATTGGTCTATAAAAAGGGCATAGAACTGAATGGTGAAAACCCAACTCTACTCTACGCTTACGGTTCTTATGGAGCTAACATAGACCCTGGATTTAGCTCGCTGAGACTAACTCTCTTGAATAGAGGTTTCGTATTTGCTATAGCACACATCAGAGGTGGTCAAGTGTTAGGTAGAGAATGGTATGAGGACGGAAAGATGCTGAAGAAGATGAACACGTTTACGGATTACATAGACTGTGCTCAGTTCTTAATAGATGAAAAATATACAAGTCCAGACCATTTATATGCCCAAGGAGGAAGTGCAGGAGGTTTGCTTATGGGAGCTGTAGTTAACATGAGTCCAGAGAAGTTCAATGGCGTGATAGCTCAGGTTCCTTTTGTGGATGTGGTTTCTACTATGCTAGATGAGTCGATTCCCCTTACTACTGGTGAATTTGACGAATGGGGAAATCCTAAAAACGAAGAATACTATCACTATATGAAGAGCTATTCTCCCTATGATAATGTGAAGAAACAAGATTATCCTAACATGCTGATTACAACCGGTTACTGGGATAGTCAAGTACAATACTGGGAACCTGCCAAATGGTTAGCCAAGCTGCGTGAATACAAGACAGATGATAATATTCTTATCATGGATTGTAACATGGATACAGGACATGGTGGAGCCTCTGGAAGATTCGCTGCGCTTAAGGAGTATGCACTCGAGTATGCTTTCTTTTTAAAGCTGGAAGGGATTACTGAGTAAACTTTATTCAGAGAAATATTAAATGAGGTGCTTCTATTGGGCACCTCATTTTTTTGTAACCCACTATTCTAATTTCTACTCCACCAACTCCACAGCCCTCTCCGCATAAACGCTTCCCGCTTGGTTTAAATACTCTGCTACAGCCTCAGCTTCATTTGTTTGGCCGAGTTCTAAATGACTTAAAAGCTGAAGATACCTAGAGTCATGATCGAAGGTCTGAAGTTCGTGCATTTGAGTTTTCTTGAACATGCTAATAGCCTTTTCAAACTCTGCATCCAAGTAATAGCTGTATCCCAAGTAGAATGTAGCTGTTAAATCTTCCGAGTTATTTTCAAAGAGTCTTTTTAACCGCTGTGAGGCCAGTGTGTATTTCTCATCTATCAACCAATCTATGGCTTCATTCATACTAGCTCTATAAACTGAGTCTGCCGGAACCCAATCTGGGTGTTTTGGGTTAATAATTCTTTTTTCACTGAAGGCTGGAGTCCCTTGAATCAATGGCTCTAACAGTGACTGGTCTATTCCTTGGTCAACCAACTTGAAGTTTCTATAATGTCTTAAACGAGCAGCTTTTGTTTTTAACGCTATTTTTTCTTCAACTTTTCTTACATTACCAGACTTAGGTGAAAGAACATTGACATTAGAAATTTCTTTCTGCAGTTCTGACGAAAATAGAATAGGCATATCTTCTAAATCCTTATCTGAATTGACTTGGGAGGCTTCAGGTACTTCGTTTAATTCTATCTTATTGCCAGTTATCGCTTCTGTATTTTGGGTGATTTTAGATTCTCCATTGTGAAGCTCTGTTTGAAATGTCTCTTCTTGTTGACTTACAGGAAGAGCTACTTGTTTTTCTGCACTATTTTCTGATTCAGGTGTTCCAGAATAAAAGTACACGAATGCACATACGCCAATAATAGCTGAACTTAACAGAAGAAGGCTATTCAAATTCCACCAAGAATTTTGAGCGCTATATTTCTGCTTTAATTCTGTGATTAAAGCTGTATCTCCATAGGTTTTTATCCCTTCTACGGCTTCAGAAGTAAAATCACTCGAATGCATCTTATCCTCCACAGACCATGCTTCTGAAGGACTCAGTTCACCGTTTAGGTATGCATTTAGCTCTGCTGCAGTAGCTTCCTTAGGCTGTCCTAGTATTTCTTTCTTCAGATTGGAATTCTGCATGACTTAAAAGTTTATTCTTCAAATTTCTTTTTCCGTTTTGGATGTACGACTTCACTTCTTTTTCAGTGTAGTTGGTAGAGCTGGTAATTTCTCTGTAGCTCATTTTCTTTAAGTAAAAGAGCTTCATACATTCCCGCTGCGGAGGTTTTAGGTTCTCTAATTCAGCTAGCACTTTCTCTAGCTTGGTTTCTAGGATGAGTTTTTCTGTTAACTCATAGTTTTCTTCTTGTAGATGCTGTTCTTCAGTTAATGGTACTTCTAGAATACGTTTGTTTCTGCGCAGCTCCATAAGACACTCATTACGAGTAAGCTGGTGAAGCCAACCCGAAAAGTGGTTTACTTCATGGGTTCTCAGCTTTTTCTGAATTACTTCATACACTTGCTGTGACATGTCTTTAGCATCTGACTGATTCTTTAAGTATTTCAGACAAACACCAAATACAAGATGAACGTATCTACTGTACAATTCTCCTAAGAACTTATTAGACATAGTTTTCTTGTACTGCGCTATTAGCTCAGTGTCAGAGAGTTTTGATATGTCTTTTCTAAAGAGGTTCATTCGGTATGTAGCCTGATGCGGAATTGGGCACTAAGAACAGCAGCTTAGCACCCAATCCATGTTTTGCACCGCTAACTGCAAGTTACGTTTTCATACTTTACTTATCTGAGAGAAGCGTTATACAAATCCATATAACTTCTCGTTTCTATGACCACTACTCCACCCGTAGTATCTCCATATTTAGCTGGCATTCCACCCGTGTAAACAGAGATGCTGCCTATAGCCGAACTAGGAATACGCTGAACATCTGTAGTCATTTTTACTCCATCTATATTGTACTGAACTGCCCCTGACCTAGAACCTCTGAAGTAGAGCTCACCGTCTGTACCTCTTTTGATATCACTTTTCATAGTGGCTATCATATCCATAGGTGAAGTTCTAAGCGCATTGGTCTTAATGTCAGCCGTTCTAATGGTCACCCTGCTGGTTTCTTCTGGGTCTATGAGTTTATCTACATACTCTACGATAAGAATGTCTGGAATCATATTTTCTGTCACGTCTAAAGCGCTTGTTTTAAGAAATTTAATTTTATCAGGGTCTACGTTTATCCCAGTGATTTTCTGAGTATTGTAGCCGATAAAACTGAGCTCTAACGTGTAAACTCCTGGATTCAAAGGCTTGAGACGGAATTTCCCATGAACATCTGTAGTGGTAGCCATATCTCCTGATGAACTTGTGCTATACACGTTTACACCAGGTAGACCTTCTCCGTTTTCATCTACTACTTTCCCTTGAATTTCGCCATAATTCTGGCAGTAAGCTAGCCCTGTTATTAAGAGCGTTGCAAAAAGAATCAATACATTTTTCATACTATTTTGTTTTTTAGGATTAAAATCCTCCGGAGTTATTAGTAAGATGTCTATGGTATAGAAATTCCACAAAAAGGATAGAGATTTTTTATCTTAGCAGCATGAAGAAATCTCCGAAATCCTTACTAGTTCTCTTATGTGGTGTTGTTTTCTGTTTTGCGCAGCTCACCGTTTTTTCTCAATCTGAAGAAGAAATACTACCAAGGTATTACTCTGAAAACGAGCTCCGAATGATAGCTGAAGGATTAGTGGAGGCGCCTGCTCAATCCCGAGGAATAGAGACTCCTCCACCTTTTGACAACCTAAGAAATATGGCTGAGTGGGAAGAGATTCAAGCATTAACTGTAGGCTGGAGATTTTATCCTTCTATCCTCAAACAAATAGTTGCCAATGCCAAAGAAGAGTGTGAAGTAATTATACTTTCTGAGGATGTAAGCGAGACAGAAGCCTACTTAAACGCTAATAATGCTGGTGGACCTCCGCTTGACAATTTAGATAATGTTACCATTCTAGATGCAGACTTTGATTCTATTTGGATGAGAGACTATGCTGCTAATCCAGTGTACGGAAATGAAGTAGATGACCTTTTTCTAGTGGATTGGGTGTACAATAGAATAACAAGACCTGATGATGATGCCTCGCCTTCATATATAGCGGACCATTTAGGTTTAGACTTATACTGTTTAACGGAAGAACCGAATGACCTTGTGAATACAGGCGGTAATTATATGAGTGATGGTTTTGGAAACGCTTTCGCTTCTGAGCTAGTGCTGGAAGAAAACGAGCCTTTTAATCCTTACGGAGTAAGTGGAAAAGATGAAGAAGACATTCTAGAAATTATGCATGAATGGTTAGGAACGGAAAACTATAACCTTATGACTCCGCTTCCATTTGACCTTATCAATCACATAGACATGCACATGAAACTCTTGGATGAAGAGCGTTTGCTTGTGAGTGAGTATCCA
>CAZTVP010000079.1:0-306 GCA_964616995.1 uncultured Comamonadaceae bacterium | reverse complement strand
ATTTTGGATATAATTCTGACGGCCCGCAGATTCAGGCTAACATTGAATACTTGCTTTCTAACACCACTACTAAATGGGGAACTCCATGGAAAATAGTTTGGGTTCCGTTCGTTCCATCTCCCTTTGGCGGATATCCTCAGGGAACATTTTCAGAGCCTTATTATAGAACGTTCTCTAATAGTGTTTTTGTGAATAATACCATTCTAGTTCCTACGTACAGAGAAGAATATGACACTACTGCGTTAAGAATTTACAGAGAGGAACTTCCAGGTTATAACGTAGTTCCTATTGACTGTGATGACAGCC
>CAZTVP010000078.1:1136-8469 GCA_964616995.1 uncultured Comamonadaceae bacterium | reverse complement strand
TTCTACTTGGAGTTGTGAATGCGTTCCTAATGAAATGAATTCAGTGACTATTAGTTCTGGCCATACAGTGAGTTTTATGGGAGAAAAAGAAGTGTTTACTATTCATGTTATGGAGAACGCTGGACTGGAGGCTATTCAGGCTACAGGGCTTAAAGTAAATGGAGACCTAGCAGTCTATGGAAATATTTCACTAGGAGATACTCCATTATCATTTTCTGGAACACAGGTTCAGACTTTTTATGGAAACTGTTATGCTAAGGTTTGTTATTTAACTTCTTCGAACGAAATCAATCTGTTAGGAAATTTTTTCATTACAGACCAACTTTGGGTAGGAGAAGCTACACTTAATACTAATTCTGCCTTAAACTTATTATCTACGGAAGTCTCTACTGGAGAGTTAGCTCCTGTTTTCGCGGGTACAGTAAACGGAGAAATTACCGTAGTGAGAGAGCTAAGTACATCGAGATCTGGATGGATAAGCCTCGGCTCTCCTGTTTCTGATGCCACTATAGAGGCGTTAACAGATGATTTTATTACCACAGGTTTCGAAGGGTCAGCGTATCCTAATCATAGCTTTCAGAGTGTAAGTTATTACTCAGAACCCTCTGATGATCCTAGTACAAATTTTATTAAAATCCAATCCTCTACGGAGGACATGACATCAGGTGTAGGTTATTACTTATACGCCTTGGCGGGAGAATTTGAGTTTGACGTTACGGGAACTCCTAACATAGGTGAAATGGAATTAGACGTTACCTTCACTAATAATAATGATCCTACGGGTGATGGGCTAAATCTGATCAGTAATCCCTATCCTGCTACTATAAACTGGGACAGCCCTACTGGTTGGGAAAAAGAGAATTTAGTAGGAGCTATATATGTTTGGGATGTATCCCAAAAGCAGTTCAGGACTTACATTAATGGACTGGGCGTAAACGGAGGGTCAGCATTTATAAAACCAACTGAATCATTTTGGGTTATGGCATCAGGTCAGAATCCATCACTTACCATTACCGAGTCGGCTAAATCACTTCACACTAGTAGTACGCAGGAGGCGTTACAAAGTATGTTCGTAACCATCTCAGACGCACAGTGGTCAGATGACTTAGTAATCACTACTTCAGAAGGAGTATCTTCTGATTTTGAAAGCGCTACAGATGCCCTTAAATTTTATGGAGATAACTCAGTGCCTAATATCAGTACTTTATCTTCTGATGGAATAAAGCTAGCTATTAACAGCATCCCAAGCTTAGATGAAGTTCAAGACATTCAAATGATGATCAATATCCCAGTAGAAGGATCTTATAATTTAGAATTCAATGGAGTTGATAATTATATTACTAACCAGTGTATAGCTTTAGAGGATTTAATTACTGGAGAAAGTTATGACTTATCAGAAATCACCGAGTTTGAGTTTTATTCAGAATCTGTAGAAGATCAAGTGAGATTTGTATTCCACATAGGAGCACCTATTATGGCAGATCATACGGACATCAGTTGTACTGGAGATGCAGATGCTAGCATAATTACAAGCGGATCTGGTGACGGACCTTGGAATTACATCTGGTATGATACAGAAATGAACTTGCTAGGAGAATCTTTAGGTCAGGTAGCAGAGTACACTATTGAAGGACTTTCTGGTGGAGATTATATTTTAGAAGTACAGAATAATGATTACTGCGGATCTATAGAAGTGGACATTACCATATTTGAGCCAAGTGAAGAACTAGGAGCGGAAGCAGGGGTTTATCATATTGGATGTGAAGAAGACAATACTGGAGAAATTTTCCTCAATGTTCAAGGGGGCGTAGAACCATATGAAATAGCATGGGATAATCAAGCTACTGGAAATTACATTCAAGATTTAAGTCCAGGTGATTATACTTACTCCATTACGGATGCAGTAGGATGTGTAAGAAACGAGACTCTTACTATAGAAGAGGCTATAGATGTTCAAGTAGGATTTACTTCTGAACAGATGATAATGCTAAACGAAAACGGTCAGGCAGAAATTACGTTCGTAAACACTTCAAGTGGCACTACAGATTATGAATGGAACTTCGGTGATGGATCTGATGAAAGCACTGAAGAGTCACCTACACATACTTACACAGAACCAGGTTTCTACACCGTTTCTATGTACGCTAGTAATGAAGACTGTGATGATTATTATCAGTCTGTAGTAGTAGTAGAGCAGTATTCATCCTTAGATGAATTAGTGAACGAGAATAATATTGATCTTCTATTTGAAGAAAATGCGTTAATAGTTTCTTCATCGGCTAGAAGTACTTCGGATCTTACAGTTTACCTGTATGACCTACTTGGAAAAGAAGTAGCCAATGAAAAAGGAACTCTTGGCGGTGGAAGCTCTATTAAGCTAGACTTATCAGATGCTAATGCCATTTACGTGGTTTCTATTCTAGATGAAAGAACAGGAGAAAAAGTAGTAAGAAAGATATCAAGGTTTTAACTTAACCAATCCTTATAACTACCTATGAAAAGGTAGCCCAAAACCCCAGTCTTTTGACTGGGGTTTTTTATTTCTCTTTTTTAGCTGCGCAATACCTAGTACTGTGAATAATCTATGCCTTATTTTATGCCGAGTCTATTAACTTGATGACTTAACTTTGTCCTCAAATCTTTAGACAAATGAAATTCGGAGTAATCACTTTTCCAGGTTCTAACTGTGATCAAGACATGATTTATGTTCTTAGAGACATTTTAATGCAGCCAGTAGAAGAACTTTGGCATAAAGACACAGATTTAAAAGGCTGTGATTTTGTGATTCTTCCAGGTGGATTCTCTTATGGAGATTACCTTAGAAGTGGAGCCATAGCTCGTTTTTCTCCCATTATGAATGAAGTGGTAAAGCATGCAGAAAAAGGTGGCTTTGTAATGGGAATATGTAACGGTTTTCAGATCCTTTGTGAATCAGGATTGCTTCCTGGAGTGTTAAGACACAATACCAATCAGAAGTTCATTTGTAAAAACGTCTATTTAAAGCCAGCTTCTAATTCGAATATCCTTACTCAGAATTTAGATGAGTACAGGGCTTATCAGATACCTATAGCACACGCAGAGGGAAATTTCTTTGCCACGCCAGAACAAATGCTAGCCATACATGATAACGAACAGGTACTTTTCCGTTACTGTAATGAGGACGCAGAGGTAACTAATGGTTCTAACCCTAACGGAAGTCTTGAGAACATAGCAGGGATCTGTAATAAGAATAAGAATGTATTCGGAATGATGCCGCATCCAGAGAGAGCAGCCGACTTCGAATTATCAGCTACTGACGGAAGAGAAATCTTTGACGGGCTTCTCAATGCCGCATTAGTATAACAAAGGTTAATTTCTTTATAACTCATACTTCTGGGATAAATAGGACAGTTATAGCCTTTACATTTGTTAGAATACCATAGTTAAAGCCATGAGTGATTATAAAGCGGGGCCACTTTTGTCCAAAATCCAATTTCCTGAAGAACTTCGAGAGAAAATAGCTTTAGAAGAGCTTCCAGAACTCTCTAAAGAACTTAGACAGTACATCATAGACATTGTTTCTGAAAAGGGAGGACATTTCGGTGCTAGTTTAGGTGTAGTAGAACTCACAGTGGCTTTACATTACGTGTATAACACGCCTTATGATCAGCTCGTGTGGGATGTAGGACACCAAGCGTATGGGCATAAAATCCTTACTGGACGTAGAGAAAAATTCCATACCAACAGAGTCTATAAAGGAATAAGCGGATTCCCAAAACGTTCAGAGAGTAAGTACGACACTTTTGGTGTAGGGCACTCATCTACCAGTATTTCTGGAGCTTTAGGTATGGCTGTAGCTAGTAAGATTAAAGGAGAAACAGATAGAAAGAGCATAGCTGTTATAGGTGATGGAGCCATGACAGCCGGACTGGCATTCGAAGGGTTAAACCATGCTGGCTGGGAAAATCCTGATTTATTAGTCGTCCTGAATGACAACTGTATGAGCATAGACCCGAATGTAGGTGCGCTCAAGGAATACTTAACAGACATTACCACTTCTCATACTTACAATAAGGTAAAAGATGAAGTGTGGAACCTGTTAGGAAAAGTCAGCAAATTCGGTCCTAATGCTCAATCCATAGCTCAAAAGATTCAGGACGGAATAAAAAGTACTTTACTTAAGCAGTCGAATTTATTCGAAAGTCTGAACTTTAGATATTTCGGTCCTATAGATGGACATGATGTAGAATATGTAGCTAAAGTACTCAGCGATTTAAAGGATATTCCTGGTCCTAAAATATTGCACTGCATAACGAAGAAAGGAAAAGGATACCAACCTGCTGAAGATGGCTCTGCTACTAAATGGCACGCACCAGGCTTATTCAATAAAGAAACAGGAGAGATCGTAAAAGTCATTCCTAAAAGCCCCCAGCCACCTAAATTCCAAGATGTATTTGGACACTCCATCATAGAGCTAGCAGAGAAAAACGATAAGATAGTAGGAGTAACTCCAGCCATGCCTACAGGATGCTCCCTCAAGTATATGATGGAAGCCATGCCAGATAGAGCATTTGACGTGGGAATAGCAGAGCAGCATGCAGTAACGTTCTCTGCGGGGATGGCCACTCAAGGATTAGTTCCATTCTGTAATATTTACTCATCATTTATGCAACGTGCTTATGATCAAGTGATTCATGATGTAGCCATTCAGAATTTAAATGTAGTTTTCTGTTTAGACAGAGGAGGACTGGTAGGAGCTGATGGACCTACACACCATGGAGCTTATGACTTGGCATACATGAGATGCATTCCTAATATGATAGTTAGTTCACCTATGGATGAGAGTGAACTCAGAAACCTCATGTACACCGCTCAGGAAGGTCATGGTCCATTCTCCATTCGTTATCCTAGAGGTACAGGAGTTATGCCGGAATGGAAAACACCTTTTAAACGTGTAAAGATAGGAACTGGAAGAAGAGTTAGAACTGGAGAAGACGTTGCAGTATTGACAATAGGACCTATTGGAAATAGAGCCCTTACAGCTTGTGAAAACATGGCTCAGAAAGGAATAAGCGCGGCACATTATGACATGCGTTTTGCCAAACCGATAGATGAGGTGCTTCTTCATGAGGTTTTCTCTAAGTTCAAGAAAGTGATAACGGTTGAAGACGGTTGTATCCAGGGAGGAATGGGATCTGCAGTGCTAGAATTTATGGCTGACCATAACTACCAAGCACAAGTAAAAAGACTAGGAGTTCCAGACCGTTACATAGAACATGGAACCCAGGGTGAGCTTTACACAGAGTGCGGATATAATACTGCCGATATAGAAGAAGCCATTCAAGCGCTAGTTCCTGTTCAAGACCGAGCAGATAGGCTAGTAGGTTAATACAATCTATAACCGTATTTTTACATAGCCGTGGGCATTTTTTAGGTGCTGCGGTGCAATGGTTTTAGCGCGTAAGAACATGACTGAAATAGTGAACAAAGTAGCCCAATCAGGCTTAATCTCATTAGACATAAAAGACTTTTACCCGAAGGGAGAAAGAGTAGCCATAGATCTGAAGGATCAACTATGGCAAGGGCTTGTGCTCAAAGAAAAAGACTTTAGAGCATGGGTGAAAGAGCATAACTGGAGCTCATATGCAGACCAGCACGTAAGTGTTCACTGCAGTGTAGATGCTATAGTTCCTACTTGGGCTTATATGCTGGTAGTTTCTGATTTAAATGACATAGCAGCTACAGTGTCATTCAGCAGTCCAAGTGAACATGAAATGAATGTAGTCCAGCAGCATATTCAATCATTGGATTTTTCAGAGTACAAAGACCAGAGAGTCATAATCAAAGGCTGTTCAGACATAGCTGCACCAGAAGTAGCATTTACCGAATTGACTAAGGCACTAAAGCCGATTGTGAAATCTCTCATGTTTGGAGAAGCGTGTAGTTCGGTTCCTGTGTTTAAGAGGAGGTAGGAGTTAAATTCCTTATTTAATGCTTGTTAGACTGCTGATTTTACCGTTGGATAGGAGTAGACTACAGAAATTTGTTTTATCATTGAGGAGAAAAGCACCTATTATGAATGACGTGCATTACTTATATTCGGATGTTGTGCTTTAAAGGATAAAAATGAAGAAAGTAATTCAAGTATTCTTGTTTGTCTCTCTAATTGGACTTTTGATGTCCTTTAGTCTCGAACAATCGGAAAAGAAATTTATTGGTAGTTGGAAAGTGATTACCGTAATCAAAGAAGATGGTACAAGAAAAGAAGGTAGAAAAACTATAACTTTTAGAGAGAATGGGTCTTTTGAAAGCCTGAAAGACAACGGTACAATAATGACTGGATTTTGGAAATATGATAAGAAACATAGTTTGCTCCAAATGTCAGATGAGACCAAAAAACAATGGATTGATTTTAAAGTGTTGAAGCTAACTAGAAAAGAACTCATTCTGAAAGACGAAACAAAGACCTACGAAACAGTTAAAACTCAGCACAACTCAAATTAAAGTCTTTACAAATTCTTCTTAGCTGGAACGGCAAAGGTCTTTTTCAAAACGTATTACACTATTGAAAATGGAACAAGAAGATTTTTACTCATTAAGCTTTATCTCAAATAATGTGGAGTTATTTGTGGAAGCAATAGGTGATTATGACGCTCAAAAACTAAAAACAGGAGAGTACAATCCTAATCCCTTGAAAGTCAAGAAAAGCCAGGGAAGAAAAGCTTATGACGTAGTTCGCTTAGAGGATGTGTTTAATTTCTTAATATCTCCTAATCTTCTAAAAGTATTAGAATCCAATAGCTTAACAGGTTGGAATACTTATCCAATTAATTCAGATACTGATTTAGATGGATATAGAGGGTTTCAATGCACTTCATCTTGTGGTCCACCAATTCGTCCTAAAAACAGCGGATTTGTAAAGGGATATGAATTTGATCATAAAACATGGGATGGTAGTGACTTTTTTATACCTGAAACAACCATGATGATTATCTGTACTAGAAGAGCTAAAGAATTAATTGAGGACTTTAAGATTAAAAATATAGAATTGAGAAACCTTAAAACTTTTGAATGGTATAATGCATAAATCAATGAAAGTTTAACCCTTTGTGAAAAGGGTTAAAAGCCATTTAGGGTTGAGCATTTTCAATGGTGTACAACTTGAGCTGAGATAGATCAGTTTTACAAATACCAGATCCAACCCCATCCCCACCCTTTATAAACAATCCTTCACTCATTCAAATGTCATCCGTACATTTGGAAAATGCTTTCTCAAGACACCGATAAAAAACTATTTCTTTTAGATGCTTACGCGCTTATTTTCAGAGCTTACTACGCATTTATCAAGAATCCT
>CAZTVP010000078.1:0-1126 GCA_964616995.1 uncultured Comamonadaceae bacterium | reverse complement strand
AGGTCTGAATACCTCTGCTATGTTTGGTTTTACCAATACGCTGCTGGAGATCATTAACAATGAAAAACCTACGCATATAGCAGTGGTTTTTGATCCACCTGGAGGATCTACTCAGCGTAAAGATGATTTTGCTGAATACAAGGCCAATAGAGAAGAAACTCCTCATGATATCATTCTGTCTATTCCTTATATCAAAAAAATAGTAGAAGGGTTTAAAATTCCATGTCTAGAAGCTCCCGGTTATGAAGCAGATGATCTTATTGGAACTTTAGCCAAACAAGCTGAAAAAGAAGGCTATAAAACGTATATGATGACTCCCGATAAGGATTATGCCCAGCTGGTCTCAAGTAATATTTTCATGTTTCGCCCAGGGAGATTCGGGAATCCCGCGCAAGTTTGGGGAGTAGAAGAGGTGAGAGAAAAATTTGATGTGGAAGACCCGCTTCAAGTCATAGATATCCTTGGCTTAATGGGAGATAAGGTAGATAACATCCCAGGAATCCCTGGAATAGGACCTAAAACAGCATCTAAACTGCTCAAGGCCTACGGAAGTGTAGAAGGAATAATAGAAAACTCTTCTGAGTTAAAAGGAAAGCAAAAAGAAAACGTAGAAACCTTTGCGCAGCAGGGTATTATGTCAAAACAGTTAGCCACCATCATTCTAGATGTGCCAAATGAGGTGAAGTTTGATGAATTAATTTTAGAGGAAATAGACAAAGATATTCTCAGAGAAGTATTTGCTGATTTAGAATTTAGAACACTTAGTAAACGTATCCTAAACGAAGAAATTCAGTCCGTTCAGAATGAAACGGTAAGCTCTCAGATTTCTATGTTTGGAGATGGAGCCGTAGCAGAATCTACTAATGCAGAGGAAGAAATTCCAGGAGAAATGCAGTCCTTAGAAACCACCAAGCATGATTATAAACTAGTAAATGATGATGAAGGAATTCAGGAGCTTGTAAAAAAGCTTGAATCTGCATCTTCTTACTGCTTTGACACTGAAACATCAGCCGTAGACCCTATAGAAGCTGAGCTGGTAGGAATGTCCTTTGCGGTAAAAGCTGGTGAGGCATACTATGTTCCTGTGAATGAAGAAAATACATTGCAGCGCTTAGAGCTGTTCAAA
>CAZTVP010000077.1:0-8483 GCA_964616995.1 uncultured Comamonadaceae bacterium | reverse complement strand
AGTCACCTTCATATCCAGACTTTTCATAGACTTTAGTTCCCCATCTGTTAAATACTTGAATCTGATTACTAGGGTACTTGTTTAGGTTAGGAATCTCCCAAGTGTCATTTATAAAATCTCCGTTAGGAGAGAATGCATCTGGAACATCTATGGTTAAGCAATCTATTAGCGTATACGCTACAGTATCTGAACTAGAACCACATGGGCCATTCTCTACTGTATATAGAAACAGGTTCTCTACCGTCCCTAATGGTTCACCTATTTGTCCTAAGTATGTGACTTCTGGGTCGTGCTCGTTTAAATCTGATTCGTTAATGACAGCGGGGCCTTCCAGTACTGACCATGTAACGGATACAGGTGCATCATACATGTTACCTTCTAGGTTAATGCTTGGGCTATCTTCAAATTCATCTTCACATACCGTGAGGTCTAGACCTGCATTGGCATCTAATTCTTGGGAATCGAATATGATAACCTCCGTGCTGTCTGATGTGCTTCCACATTCTCCGTTATCTACTGTCCAAACGAGTGTGTAAATTCCATTCTCAAATCCACTTACAGATGAAGACTCTTCATTTACATCTGTAAAGTTTAGTGGCTCACTCCCTTCAGGTGAGTCAAACACACTCCAAGTACCGATAGCTGTGTTTCCAATTGTAGGGGAAGCACCTAGAAGAATCATTCCTGGATCATCACAGAATTCTTGACTGGCTCCAGCTTCTGCATCTGATTCATTCGAATCAAAATGGAATATGGATACAATATCCACAGAAGCACCTGCTTCACAAGGACCATTATCAAATGTCCAAGCCAGCTGTGTTTCACCGAAACCGAAATTGGTCATAACGGCATTAGGGTCGTTCACATCTGAAATGTTCGGTGAAGAACCGAAGACCACTGTCCAAGTTCCCACTGATGGGAATACAGGAGTGTTAGCTGACATAACTGCTTCACTTCCTGTAACGGGGTCGGTGCATATAGACTGGTCTGGACCTGCGTTAGCGATTGGGTTCATGTTGTCAAAAATCTGAACTACTGCCTCATCTAAGCTGGTTCCACAAACACCATTATCTACTGTCCAAGTAAGAACATACTCTCCCACTTCTAACTCAGATAATGTGGCGTTAGGGTCTGTTATATCAGAAATGGTAATTTCTCCATCCCAAGTCCAAACTCCAGTAGAAGGGAAAGTAGGCTGGCTAGCTGCTAGCTGAACTTCATTAAGTGGTAAACACTGCTGTATAGTATCTCCAGCAAAAGCCTGCTCCTGATTAGGGTCAAATACATTTACCAGTACCTGGTCTGAAGTGATGGGGTTTTCACATGGTCCGTTTTGAACAATCCATTGCAACGCGTACTGACCTACTGCTAATCCTGAGAATTCAGCATTAGGGTCATTCACATCACTAAATGAACCACCTGAAGGTCCTGTAACCACTGACCAAGTTCCAAAGGCTGGAACAGTAGGTTCTTGTGCACCTAACGTAGTACTAAACTGACCGCAAATAGAGATATCATCTCCAGCATTAGCAGGCAGAGCCTCTGGGTCAAATACGTTTATTCTAACCGTATCTGTAGTGATTCCGTTATCACATGGGCCGTTATCTACCGTCCACACAAAAATGTTTTCTCCAATGGGAAGGTCAGTGACTGAAGTTAGTGGGTCATTTAAAGAAACAATGGTTCCTCCACCAGCTATGGTTGACCATGTGCCCACTACTGGGTCACTGGTGGCATCTGCAGTCATGGTTACCGAATTCTCTGGGAAACATATGTCTTGGTCATTTCCAGCTTCCGCGGGTGGATGATTGCTATCATAAACAGCAACAGTAAGTACATCCACTGTTGTTTCGGGGTCACATGGTCCATGATACACTAACCAAGAAAATTCATTAGTTCCCACTCCTAGCTGAGTGATTTCAGTGGTCGGGCTTAAAGGGTCATCAATACTTCCGCTTCCTGTAACTAGTGTCCAGGTTCCGCTTCCGGGAGCAGTAGGTTCTGTAGCTGACGTTACTACTGAACTCGCTGGAGAACAAATGGAAATATCATCACCTACATCTGCTATTTCAAATTCTGAAGGGAAAATTAATACCTGAACAGTATCTGTAGTTATTCCGTTTTCACATGGACCATTATCTACGGTCCATACGAATGAGTTGATTCCAACTGATAAATCTGAAATTTCTGTATTTGGGCTATTTATATTAGATATAGTCCCGTCCCCCTCTATAACTGTCCAGTTACCTATAGCTGGGAAAGTAGCCGCTGAAGCCGTTAATGTAGTTGAATTCTGAGGTAAGCAGAACTCTTGGTCTATTCCAGCATCAGCATCTGGAGCTGATTCATCATAAATGAAAATAGAAACAAAATCTGTAGTGATTCCACCACAAGGTCCGTTATCTACTGTCCAACTTAAGATAGTTTCTCCTACTGTAAGGTTTTCTATTTGACTGTTAGGATTGTTTGGTTCTAAAATAGTTCCGTTACCAATTACCAGTGCCCAAGAACCAGTAGCTGGGCTTACTAATTCAGAACCTTCTAAAGTAGCGCTATTCACTGGCGTACAATACACTTGGTTTTCTCCTGCATCTGCCGCAAGACCTTCTGGGTCAAATATTTCTACTGAGAGTTTGTCAGTACTGCTTCCACAATTTACATTTTCTATCTCCCATACAAAGACATATGTGCCTTTGTCTAGATTAGAAATAGTAGTTATGTTCTCACTTTCATCCTCTATTACAGCATCTCCTGAAAATTGTGTCCAAGTCCCCACTGAAGCACCTGTAGCTTCATTAGCTGCTATATTTAATTCCGTCACAGGCGCACATTCTTGTATGTCAGGTTGTGTAAATGCTGGTTCAGCAGCTGGGTCAAATACTCTAATGACAACTGTTTCTGAGGTAATGGAATTTGCACAAGGTCCATTATCTATGGTCCATGTAAAAATGTTTTCTCCTACTGCTAGATTGGAAACCTCACTTGTAGGGTCGTTGATATCCGCTATTTGTCCACTTCCACTTACTAGGTTCCACTGACCTATGGCTGGTTCTATGGCTACATTTCCATTGAAATTAGTAGTGTTAACTGGCAAGCATAGCTCTTGGTCTTCTCCTGCTGTGGCATCTGCCTGATTTTCATCATAAACGTTAATGACCACCACATCACTTGAAATACTGTTTTCACAAGACCCATTATACATAGACCACTGGAAAGTATTTATTCCTATGCTCAAATTCTCAACTGCTGTAAATGGGTCTGAAGGATTTACGATAGTGGCTGGTTCTCCCAATACTTGTGTCCATGTACCTGTAGCTGGTAAAATCGGGACAGAAGCGTTTAACGTAGTACTTGTTTGATTACTACAGAGATTCTGATTGTCACCTGCATCAGCTTCAGGGTTCGTTGGGTCAAAAACCGATATGGTCAATGTATCACGCGTGATAGAGTTCGGGCAAGGTCCATTGAATACTTCCCATACGAACTGATTTATTCCAGATGATAAATTACTCACTGGACTATTTGGGTTGTTAGTATTATTAATAGTGGAAGTTCCTTGAATCTGAGACCAAACGCCTACTCCAGGAAATACCGGTAAGTTTCCTTGTAGATTCGTATTTGTGTTTGGTAAACAAAGCTCTTGGTCATCTCCCACAGAAGCATCCGGTGCGTTTTCATCATACACAAAAATGGTTACCAAATCATTCGTGCTGGAAGGGTCGCATGGTCCATTATCTATGGTCCACCTAAGGATAGTTACACCGACACCTAAATTTGTTAGCGTGGCGTTTGGGTCATTGATATCACTGAACACAGCAGTACCCACTATTTGAGTCCACTGTCCAGTGGCAGAGCTTGAAGGCGAATTGGCTTCTAAAGTCACTGAAGGAACTGGTGTACAAAAAGACTGGTCATCTCCAGCAAAGGCTGCTGGTTCATTTGAATTGTAAACTTCTATGACTACCACATCTGAAGTTTGTGGAACACAACCTCCATAATCCACCGTCCATTCAAAAATATTTACTCCGACAGGAATATTGGTTACTAAAGTGCTTGGGTCATTATCATTAGTAAAGTTTCCTCCGCCTTGAATTACATTCCATTCTCCTTCTCCAGGAATAGCTGGAGCCAGAGCCGTCATATTCAATGAAACTGGAACGCCATTCTCTGAACAGACTTCTTGGTCTATTCCGGCAAATGCATCAGGAAGATTCTCACCATACACAAAAACACTAACTTCATCTGTTAGGTCCTCAGGTGGTGTGCATATCCCATTGAAAACACTCCAAGCTAAAACATTTTCTCCTACAGCTAGGTTAGAGACTGTAGCATTAGGGTCATTCACATCTGAGAATGTGGCTGCTCCTTCTATAACCACCCACGTACCAAATGCAGGTGCTGGAGGATTATTTCCATTAAGTACAGCAGAGTTTTCATCTGGTAAGCACACGGTAATGTTGTCTCCAGCATCAGTGTCTTCTAAGCCTAAATCAAACACAGTAATAGTCACTTGATCACTCTGTGTGCCACAAGTACTATAATCCAAAGACCACTCAAAGACATACGTTCCTATCTGAAGATTCGTAATATCCGTCTGTGGGTCATTTATATCATCTATAATTACTGAAGAATCTCCAGAAACTAATGTCCAAACACCCACTCCTGGAGATACCGCTGGGTCAGCATCCATTTGCGTAAAGCTCTGGTTAGAACATATCTGGATATCATCTCCTGCAAATGCCGCAGGTGCCCCTCCATCAAATACAAATATAGAAACCTGGTCAGTAGAAGTAGGAACATCACAAGAACCATTAGATATGGTATAAGAAAACACATTCTCTCCAATAGAAAGTCCTGTTACTTCTGTAGAACTGCTTTCAGGATTACTAATAGTTCCTGTCCCTGTTATCAGCTCCCATTCTACGGTGGCTGGAAATACAGGTAACGAGCCTTCTAAAATAGTCTCAAAATCTGGTGAGCATAAACTCTGGTCATCTCCAGCAAATGCTGATGGGGCATTGTTATCAAAAACAAACACTGATACCGTATCAGAAGTGGTTTCTACACCGCATTCTCCGTTATCTATAGTCCATACGAACTGGTTCAGACCTACGGTTAAATTAGTGACTTCAGAAAATGGGTCTGAAGCATCTTGTATGATTCCTGAACCTGTTGCTAAGGTCCATGTTCCTGTGGCGGCACCTATAGGACTATTTCCGTTTAGCGTTGCAAAATTGTCTGGAGTACAAGTCTCTATATCTAATCCTGCATCGGCTGCGGGAGCATTAGTGTCAAACACCTCTATAGTCACTTGGTCAGCTAAATCATCATCTGAACAAGGCCCTATTTCTATTTGCCATTGAAATACATACACACCAGGAATGAGATTGGTTACTACAGTAGAATTATCATCTGGGTCGAAAGCTGGGCTGTTCGGACCTGAAACTTGAATCCACGTACCTGAAGCGGGGGAAACAGGCTCACTACCATCTAACTGAACCGAGCTAGTAGGCGTACAAATTTGAATATCGTCTCCTGCCTCCGCAGCTGGGTGGTTTTCTTCAAAAATATTGATAGCTACATCATCCTGAGCCGGTCCTTGGGTACAAGCATCTGACTCCACGGTCCATCTGAAAATGTTTATTCCCTGAGTTAAATTGGATACTGAAGTATTAGGGTCGGTGGGGTCGTTTATATCTCCTGAACCTGAAACCAATGTCCAAAAGCCTGAATAGGGTGTGTCAGGAGTGTTAGCCTCTAGCTGTACGCTAAAGTCTACAGGTTCACAGTAATTTTGGTCCAAGCCTGCATTGGCTTCAGCTGCACCTTCTTCGAACAAGAAGACGCTTACTTCATCTTGGCTGAAAATAGAACTACAAGCTCCATTATCAATTGTCCACTGAAATATATTTTCACCTATTGAAAGTCCCGTTACTTGTGTAGTAGGGTCTGTAGCATCTAAGAATAACCCTGTTCCCTGAATAACCGTCCAAACTCCTGTAGAAGGGAATGAAGGAGTGGTCGCATTTAAAAAGGTGGCGGTTTGTGGAGTACAGATAAACTGGTCATCTCCAGCTACAGCTTGGTCAGCGTTAATGTCAAATACCGTAAAAGTAATCTGGTCGTTATTCTCTCCACCTGAGCATGGGCCATTATTCACAGTCCACTCATATATATTCTCTCCTACCGACCATTGACTCACAGTACTATTAGGGTCATTTGGATTAGAGAAAGTTCCTGTTCCTGAAACCACAGTCCATTGACCTGTAGCAGGTGCTTGAAATGCAGTAGCGTTTAGCACCACAGGGCCAAAATTATTGCAGATCTCTAGACTTTCTCCTGCGTCTGCTATTTCTATATTCTCATCATAAACAGTAACAGTAACATCTGAAAAAGTGAACGGTGGATTACAAGGTCCATTTGTAATAGTCCATCTATAGGTATTAGTGCCAAGTGAAAAACCACTTACTGAAGTGGATGGATTATTCACATCAGAAAAAGACCCAGATCCCTGAACTACACTCCAAGTTCCTTCTCCTGGAAGGGTGGGAATGTTAGCATCTAGCTGAGTAGAAGCTTCAGTAGAACAAATCTCTATGTTTTCACCTGCATCTGCATCAGGCTGGTTAAAAGGAAATACCTCTATAATAACCTGATCAGTATTACTTACGATATCACAAGCTCCATTATCTATAGACCACTCGTATATGTTCACACCCACTCCAGCGTTAGTAACAGTAGTTGTAGGGTCATTCACATCTGAAAAAGTACCTGACCCTTGTATTATGTTCCAAACCCCTATAGCGGGAGCCACAGCTGGGTTAGCATTTAAATCAAATTCTAACGGAGCTCCCGGAGAAGAACAAAATTCTAAGTCTACTCCAGCAAAAGAGGGCTCTGTGTTCACATCGAAAACTGTTATGGTTACTTCGCTTGAATTATCGACTAAACCACACCCATTATTATCGATTGACCATCTAAAAACATTGTCTCCTACACCTAGGTTAGTTACTTCTGAAGTTGGATTATTCGGTTCAAGTATTGCACCGCTACCAGAAACTAAAGTCCAAGTTCCTATGCCTGGGGCTAATGGTGTGTTTCCATCTAGGTTAAAAGAAGATATAGGCGTACACAACTCTAAAGACTCTCCAGCATCAGCAGTTACCTGATTATCAGGAAAAATCTGGAGTATAATTTCGTCAAAATTTTCTCCAGTAGCACACGGCCCGTTATTTACAGTCCATCTCAACGTATAAGCTCCTGGTGCTAATGAATTTATTTCTGCATTAGGATTAGAAATGTCACTTAATACATCTTCTGCATTTACGCCAGAAGGCTGAGTTATAGTCCATACCCCCGTGGCTGGAGCACTAAAAGCTGAGGCATTTAAAGTAAAAGGTGTAAAGTCCGCTACGCAAAGGGTAATGTCATCTCCCGCGTTAGCCTCGGCTACATTAGGGTCATAAACTGTGATGATTACCTCATCAAAAAAGTCATCTCCAGAACACCCGCCATTATAAACTGTCCAGCGGAATGTATTTACTCCTATGGATAAATTAGTGACCTCAGTTAAAGGACTGTTTAAATCTACAAATGCTCCTGTTCCAGATATAACTGACCAAGTCCCTACAGCTGGAGAAATTACATTTGATGCTTGTAGAGAGTGGCTAGTTACTGGTGAACAATATTCTGTATCATCTCCAGCCTCAGGAAAAGGGTGAGTTGGGTCATATACTCTAACCTCTAACGTATCCACCGAAGGGAATCCTGGGCAGTCTCCATTGGTAACAGTCCAAGTGAATTGATTCACTCCTATTTGGAGATTTTCTATTAACGTTTCACTATCATCCGTGTCTTCTATGACACCAAATCCTTGAATAGGAGCCCACTGACCTTCAGCTGGGTCAAAGTCATCTAAACTCAGCGCTGAGGTGGTTATCGAATTTGCTCCTGCGTTAGAATTACAGATTTCTATGTCTGAACCTGCAAATGCTGGAGGAGCGTTTTGGTCATAAACACAAATTATTATTTCATCCACTGTTTCTCCTCCTGGACATGGCCCATTATCTATATTCCATTCGAATACGTTACATCCTATTCCCAGTCCTGAAACTATGGCATTCGGGTCATTGATGTCATTTATGGTGGCGTTACCAAAGGTAATTTCCCATGTTCCTGTAGCAGAAAACTGAGGGTCATTTGCCTGCATAACGTAATCTGTATCGAAAGAACACAAGGTTACATCATCTCCTGCATTAGCTACTGGTGCTTGTCCATCATATACGGTTACCGATGTTAAGTCAAAAGTAGATTGACATGGATAATCTTGTCTCCACATAAAAATACTCTCTCCAAATGTTAAGTTGGTTACTTCAAGAACTGGATTTGTTCTGTCTTCCTCTGAAATAGGGTCTCCTCCCCCTTGAAGTACTACCCAGTATCCTCCCACTATTGGGTCTGGATTTATGGCTTCTATTATAGCC